>NZ_JABSPU010000050.1 GCF_013214815.1 Gilvibacter sp. | reverse complement strand
AGGCACCCGCGTTAGCGGCAGGCAATTGAGTTGTCATCTCGATACATTTTGACCTTCGGCCAAAACACTCGATGACCTTGGCGAACGATGTTTTCAATGAAAACCAAACATCCGGGGGATGTTTGAGTGAGGCACCCGCGTTAGCGGCAGGCAATTGAGTTGTCATCTCGATACATTTTGACCTTCGGCCAAAACACTCGATGACCGTAACTGCTCTAATCGCATGAGGGATTGCAGCAAAGTACCTTGTACTGCGAAAAGCCCGACCCAAGCAAAGAGAGGGGCATGCCCAAAAAAGAAAAGTGAATAAACAAAAAACCCCCACCGCAAAAGCGATGAGGGTTTCTTAGGGTTAATTTACTTTCTTACCATTTTTATCTTTAAAATGATATTCCAGATACGTGTAAGCATCTCTAGGTTGGATTTTTACCCATTTTTTGTGCTCCATGAACCATTTGGTTCGCACAGATGGAAAGCCTTTGGTTAAGAAGGCCGCTATAAAAGGATGCGTATTTAACGTCAGATTTTTATAGTCTTTTTTACTTAAGCGCTTTAGGTCTTCGGTAATCCTATGTACCACACTAATTGGAGCTTCGATCTCACCCGGCTGCCCGTTAGGGTTCTCTTCTCGGGTTTTGATGTTCATCTCCGGACGTACGCGTTGTCTTGTAATTTGGATGAGTCCAAATTTACTCGGCGGCAAAATCTTGTGTTTTGCTCGGTCGTCTTCCATTTCTTTACGTAAATGGTTGTAGAGTTCGCGTCGGTGTGGTGCTTTACCCATATCGATAAAGTCAATCACGATAATACCACCCATATCACGAAGACGCAGTTGCCGCGCTACCTCAGTAGCCGCAATTAAATTCACTTCTAAGGCTGTGTCTTCTTGCGATTTGGATTTGTTGGATCGGTTTCCAGAGTTCACGTCAATAACGTGAAGGGCCTCGGTGTGCTCAATTACCAAATAGGCGCCTTTGCTCGTCGATACCGTTCGACCAAAGGAGGTCTTGATCTGTCTTTCAATTCCGAATTTCTCATAAATAGGAACTCGAGAATCGTAATACTTTACAATGTTCTCCTTCTTGGGTGCAATCTCTTGCACATAATCTTTGATCTGATAGAACAGTTGCTCATCATCGCAATGAATGGCGCTAAAATTGTCATTCATTAAGTCGCGAATCATGGAGGTTCCCCTGCTCATCTCACTTAACACCTTTGAGGGGAGGTGCGCCCCTTGTAGCTTCTTGCAGATGGCCGTCCAGCGGTCCATTAAATTCTGCAGGTCTTTGTCCAGTTCAGCTACTTTCTTTCCTTCTGCCACGGTGCGTACTATGATCCCAAAACCTTTGGGTTGAATACTGGTCACCAGGCGTTTTAGTCTGTCTTTTTCTTCTTTGGTGCCGATCTTTTGAGAGATCGAGATCCGATTGGAAAAAGGAACCAATACAATATATCTACCGGCAATGGACAGTTCCGAAGAAATTCGGGGTCCCTTGGTAGAGATTGGCTCTTTTACAACCTGAACCAAAATCGATTGATTGTTTTTAAGCGCGTCATTAATTTTTCCGTGCTTATCAATCTCTTTTTCAAAAGGAAAGTTCTTTAGAGAATACTCTTTAAGTTTACCTGTGCTTACACGTTTTATGAACTTCATTAAAGAAGGCACATTAGGCCCCAGATCGTGATAGTGCAAAAAGGCATCCTTTTCGTAACCCACATTCACGAATGCTGCATTTAGGCCAGGCACGGTCTTTCTGATCTTGGCAATGAAAACATCACCTACAGAAAACTTGTTGCCGTCTTCTTCTTTATGCAGTTCAATTAGTTTTCCATCTTTTAAAAGGGCAAAATCAACTTCAGAGGAACCGGATCTAATAAATAATTCGTAGTTCACTCGATTTAATTTTATATCCATGAAGCCCAAGGGCCATCACAGATGGATTAAACATATTATTTTACAGGTTTTACTTCTAAAACCAGTGAATAAGCCAGCCTTTTCGCTCAGCTAAGCGGGTGGCAAATTCAGTATCAAAGAACGATTTGTTAATGCTGAATACGAAAAAAGTAGTGTTACACTACTTTTTCTTGTGACGATTAGCGCGTCTTCTTTTCTTACGCTTGTGCGTCGCTACCTTATGTCTTTTTCTTTTCTTACCACTTGGCATAGGTCAGGATCTATTAGTGTTATTATTTAACCTCCACGTTAGACTTCACGCTCTCTACAAATACTTTTGCAGGCTTGAACGCTGGAATATTGTGTGCAGGAATCTTGATTGTTGTATTCTTAGAAATGTTTCTTCCGGTTTTCTCCGCGCGGGTTTTGATGATAAAACTTCCGAATCCTCTTAGGTAAACATTGTCACCACTTTCCAAAGAATTCTTAACCTCGCTCATAAATGATTCAACAGTAGCTTGAACATCTCCTTTTTCCATTCCTAGCTTCTCTGAAATTCTCGCTACGATATCTGCTTTCGTCATTATTAATATATTTTTTTGTTTAAGGGATAATTTTACAAGAGCGCAAATATAAACATTTTAAATTCAATTAATAAAGCTTAATTGCTTAAAAAATAACGAGATATCGGCTACCTTCGTCTATATGAACCTACCCAATGCTTCATTTTCTAAACCACTAATTGCGTGGTACTTACAAAATAAGCGCAGCTTGCCATGGCGACAGACCAAAGACCCTTATAAAATTTGGTTGTCGGAAATCATGTTGCAACAAACCAGAGTTGAACAAGGTTTGCCTTATTACGAGAAGTTTCTGCTTCACTTCCCTCAGGTTGAAGACCTCGCCAATGCCAGTGAGCAAGAGGTTTTAAAGTTGTGGCAAGGCCTTGGATATTACTCCAGGGCGAGAAATCTTCACGCCACGGCTAAATATGTTGCTTTTGAGCGCGATGGAGTGTTCCCCAATAACTACAAGGACTTAAAAAAGCTAAAAGGGGTTGGGGATTATACGGCTTCAGCAATTGCATCTATTTGTTTTGGTGAAGCTGCTGCTGTAGTAGATGGAAATGTTTACCGGGCGCTTTCGCGCAGCTTCGGAATTGATACTCCTATCGATAGCAGTGCTGGACAAAAGGAGTTTAAAGCCTTGGCGCAAGAACTTATTGATCCTTCTCAGCCTGGAACTTTCAATCAGGCCATGATGGAATTTGGGGCCCGGCTGTGCAAACCCAGAAATCCAGATTGTCCCGATTGCTTTTTTAAGGACCGCTGCGCTGCACGAGCCGCAGATACTATTGGCTCCTTGCCGGTGAAAAAGGGGAAGACCAAAGTGCGCAAGCGCTACTTTAATTATATAGTACCTCAAGGCCCTGAAGGGCAAACCCTACTCGTTCAAAGAGAAGCTAAGGGTATTTGGCACAAACTCTTTGAATTTCCCAACCTGGAAACAGCAGCTACAGCAACCTCTACAGAGGTGATGGAATCCGATGTATTTAAAGACGTATTTGGCCTTGCTCAAAAACTCGAATTGGTGCGCTATAATGATGAGCCTGTAAGGCATAAGTTGTCGCATCAACATTTGGAGATCACCTTCTGGATCGCCACTTATCAAACTGCTTTGGAAGGCGCAATTTCCCAAGATCAATTGCATGATTTTCCTGTTCCTGTAGTTTTGGAACGATTTATAAACAGCTACAGCTTTTAAGTGGAAAAATTAGGTATATTTGAGTTTAAGATGACAGAACTATGAGCGGGACGATAAACAAAGTGATCCTTATTGGACATACCGGTGATGCAGTGAAAATGCACTATTTTGAGGGTGGAGGAGCCATTGGGAGATTTCCTTTGGCAACCAATGAAACCTATACCAACAGAACCACTGGAGAAAAGGTGTCTAACACCGAGTGGCACAATATTGTGGTAAGAAATAAAGCAGCGGAGATCTGTGAAAAATACCTCAATAAAGGAGATAAGGTTTATATAGAAGGTCGCCTAAAGACCCGCAAGTGGCAAGACGAGCAAGGTAATGATCGTTATTCCACGGAGATCCAATGTACGGATTTCACTTTCTTGACTCCGAAAGCAGAAGGAGGCGCTCCTGGAGGGATGGCTGCACCAGCAGCTGCACCGCAAGCCGCCCCCGCTGCAAAACCAGCTGCTCCGGCACCTGTAGAAGAGGATGACGACGATCTTCCTTTTTAGTAACTAAACCGATAGCCCTTGGACCTGGAACCTCCGAGTATACTGTTAACTCTAGCTTATTCCAACGCCATTAGTCTGGCAGTAATATTGCTGCTCTTGCTTTGCTCAGCGCTGATTTCAGCCTCTGAGGTGGCTTTCTTTTCTCTGTCTGCGACGGATCTGGAATCAGAAGGAGAAAAGCCTTCTAAAAAACTAGAGATCGTTGGAGAACTCCTGGCCAAACCCAAGAAGCTTTTGGCCACTATTTTGGTCTCCAATAACTTCATCAATATTGCAATCATTCTCTTGTTTGATTCTGTTGCGGAGGGTTTCTTTAGCGGACTCACCACAGATTTTCTAGGCATTCCCGTACGCTTCATTGTAGAGGTAGGCGTAGTGACCTTTTTCATTTTACTCTTTGGAGAGATCTTACCCAAGATCTATGCTTCACGAAACAATCTGTCCTTTGCCCTTTTTATGGCCTATCCGTTAAAGGCTTTGGAGGTATTGCTGTCACCGCTTTCCATCCCTATGCGCTCAATAACTCGTTTTATTGAGAATCGATTCGGACGTAAAAAATCAAAATTTAGCGTAGACCATTTGTCTCAGGCTTTGGAGCTCACTTCAGAAGACGACACTACCCAAGAAGAACAAAAGATCCTGCAAGGCATTGTGACCTTTGGAAATACGGATGCCAAGCAGGTAATGAAACCGAGAATGGATCTGTTTGCTTTGAGTAACGACCAGAAATTTGAAGATATTTTGCCGGAGATTGTCAGCAATGGATATTCGAGAATTCCGGTGTATCAAGACAATATTGACAATATCACGGGCGTGCTTTACGTAAAGGATCTACTGCCGTTTTTGGGTGAGAAGAAGTTGGATTGGGTCTCTTTGCAACGCGAGGCTTACTTTGTTCCGGAGAACAAAAAATTAGACGATCTCTTGGCAGAATTCAAGGAGATGAAGATGCACTTGGCTATAGTGGTGGATGAATACGGAGGCACGAGTGGCTTACTTTCTTTGGAGGACATTTTGGAGGAGATTGTAGGGGAGATCTCCGATGAGTTTGACGATGATGACATTATTTATTCCAAGCTGGATGACACCACCTATGTCTTTGAAGGCAAGACTCCGCTCAAGGATGTCTATAAGGTGATCGGTCTGGAAGACCCTTCTGCCTTTGAAGAAAATAAGGGAGAAGCTGAATCGCTTGCTGGCTTCCTTTTAGAGATTGCAAAAGGGTTCCCGAAAAAGAACGAGGTACTAAAGTTTGAACACTATACGTTTACCATAGAAGCCTTTGAGAATAAAAGGATCAAACAAATCAAATTGACCATCAAGGAATGAGATACCTGTTTGCGCTTATCACAATGACTTTACTCTTGGCGAGTTGCCAAGACCGTGTAGTGGTTAAACCCGCTTCACAACTGCGTTTGGAATATCCAGAGGCCGTTTATTCCAAGGCGGAGTTTGACTGCGACTACTCCTTTAGTGTGAATCAAATTGCGCAATTGCAGCGCAGGAATAATTGTTGGGTGAATGTGCATTATCCTGCTATTGATGCTACGATCTATTTAACCTATCGCCCGGTAAAGAATAATTTGGATTCCCTTTTGTTTGATGCGCAAAAACTGACCTATGACCATACGGTCAAGGCCAATAAGATTTTGGAACAACCCCGAATTGATCCTATCAATAAGGTTTACGGTATGTTTTATATGATCGATGGTGACGCGGCGACCCAATCTCAGTTTTACGTAACCGATTCCATCAATCATTTTGTAACCGGTTCTGTCTACTTCAACGCCAAGCCCAACTTTGATTCTATATTCCCTGCCGTGGAATACCTTCGCAACGATGTGCGTCGCATGATGGAATCCATGAGCTGGGAAGAATAAGCTTCAATTTAAATAGTCTACTCCCTGAATTTTTAAGACCTTTGCAACTTCATGCAACAGGCCAATATAAAATGGGTGTTTTTGGTGCTTTTGGCACTGATTTGGGGAAGCTCTTTTATCCTCATTAAAAAAGCGCTCGTTGGTCTGAGTCCTATTCAACTCGGAGCCTTACGCGTACTAATTTCTGGTGCATTTCTGCTGATTGCGGGTTGGAGCAAGCTCCGCAAGATTCCAAAGAAAAGCTTGATGTGGATCACCATCTCTGGGTTTTTGGGAACCTTTTTTCCCGCCTTTCTCTTTGCTTTTGCAGAAACGGAGATTGACAGTGCCATTGCGTCTATTTTGAATTCATTGGTTCCGCTAAACACCATCATAATTGGGGTGAGTCTCTTTGGAATTGGCACGTCCAGACAACAAGTGGTGGGTGTGGTCATTGGTTTTATTGGGACGGTGTTGCTGATTTTAGGTGGAGCCGCCCTTAAACCAGATCAGAATTACTTCTACGCGCTCTTTGTAGTGGTAGCTTCGGTAATGTATGCGGCTAATTCTAACATCATTAAAAAGCATCTGCAGGAAGTACCTCCATTGGCAATTGCAGCTGGAAATTTTGCAGCTATTATGGTGCCGGCATTTTTGGTTTTATTGTGGGACGGTTTTCTCAGTACCAATCCATTAGAGAATGAAGCTGTAGTATCTTCATTGGGATATTTAGTGGTGCTTTGTTTGTTCGGAACGGCTATGGCCAAAGTGCTTTACAACAAATTGGTACAGATGGCAACCCCTGTATTTGCTGCCTCTGTGACCTATTTGATGCCGATAGTTGCTGTGCTGTGGGGCGTTTTAGATGGCGAGCGTTTTACCGCTGAAGAAGCACTCGCTTCCTTACTGATTCTCTTTGGGGTCTATTGGGCCAACCGAGGAAGGACTTCCAAGAAGCTGAAAAGCTAGATTTTATACTCCTTTATTCTGTATTTAAATTTAAAGCAAACCGTTTGTGTTTTTGGTATTTAGCCCTATATTTGCACCCCTCTTAGGCAATATTGTTTTTGCCGATTTGAGGAAAGTTTAAAAAACAAATTAATCAAACGTTACGCCATGTACGCAATTGTAGAGATAGCAGGGCAGCAATTTAAAGTTGCAAAAGACCAAAAAGTCTTTGTACACCGTTTGGCCACTGAAGAAGGTAAGAAAGTTGCATTTGACAACGTACTTCTTATTGGTGACGGAGACAAAGTAACTGTTGGCGCCCCGGTTATAGAAGGTGCCCAAGTAGGTGCCAAGGTGCTTAAGCACTTAAAAGGTGACAAAGTGATCGTATTCAAAAAGAAACGACGCAAAGGTTACAAAGTAAAGAACGGACACAGACAACACTTGTCTGAGATCGTAATTGAGAGCATTGTTGCTTCTGGAGCTAAGAAAGCTGCTCCTAAAGCTGAAAAGGTTGCTCCAAAAGCTGAGAAATCAGCCCCTAAAAAAGAAACTAAAGCTGCAGCTCCTAAAGCTGAGGCCACTCCTGCAACAGACGATCTTTCTAAGAAGACTGTTGCTGAATTAAAAGAGATGGCTAAAGCTGCTGGGATCACAGGAATTTCTTCAATGAAGAAAGCCGATCTAATCGCTGCATTAAGCAAATAATCACTTAAAACCGAGAAAAGATGGCTCACAAAAAAGGAGTTGGTAGTTCGAAGAATGGTAGAGAATCAGAATCGAAACGCTTAGGCGTAAAGATTTTTGGTGGACAAGCTGCTGTAGCTGGGAACATCATCGTACGTCAACGCGGTACTGCTCACAATCCAGGTGAGAATGTATACGCCGGAAAAGATCATACCTTACATGCCAAAGTAGACGGTATTGTGAAGTTTGAGAAAAAACGCAACAACAAATCTTACGTTTCAATTATTCCTCACGGAGAAGCTTAAGAAAGACGTTGTACAGATATTAAAAGCTCTTGCAAATGCAAGGGCTTTTTTTGTTTTTCGGATCGGCGGAGCGATAGCGCCGCTGATTCAAACATTTTTTTACAAATCTTACGTTTCAATTATTCCTCACGGAGAAGCTTAAGAAAGACGTTGTACAGATATTGAAAGCCCTTGCAAATGCAAGGGCTTTTTTTATGTGGCTTTTTGAGGGTGCTCGGTCATGGATCTCATGACCTTTATCATGATCAAAGTAGGTAATCAATACAGCAGCTTTAAGGTCGCTGATATTGCTTATTTCAAATCAGAAGATGGATTGATCTTTCTCTATACCCAAGCGGGGCAGCGGCATCCTGTGGAATATACCTTAGATCAATTGGAAGAGATCTTAGATCCTGTGGACTTTTTTCGGATCAACAGAAAGTTTATCGTTACTGTCGATTCCGTAGCAGAGATTCATACCTATTTTAATAGCCGATTATTGCTTAGGTTGGATCCCAATCAAACAGAACAAGTGATTGTTTCTAGAGAACGAACCACTAATTTTAAACGCTGGTTAGACCTGTAACGAACCCTTATAGATTCGCTACAAGTATTATGGCTAATTCAAAAATACTTCCACACATTCAGCGTCTGCCGTAACGGTACCGCTACCTACCTGTTCTCCAGAAAGGTCGCGAACCACGTAAGATTTTGTGCCGCCAGAAACAAATAAGAACGTGGCTATCCCTACATAGT
Organism: Gilvibacter sp.; assembly: GCF_013214815.1. GTDB lineage: Bacteria > Bacteroidota > Bacteroidia > Flavobacteriales > Flavobacteriaceae > Gilvibacter. The sequence continues at coordinate 12,172 of NZ_JABSPU010000050.1, read as the reverse complement.
CACCACCTTCTCAAGGTTCTATTGAGCCCGTTCCAGGAATCACGGTCTTGGTGAGTCCATCTACTTCTACTTCTACAATATCTCCATAGCTCTCTGCTAAGGTGAAGTGTACTTCTGCAGTTCCAAGAACTGCTGCTGCTAATGCTTCTTCATCGCAGCTCATGTTTAATGCGCTAAGGGCTAATAGGCCCAATACAAATAATTTTTTCATCGGAGTGATACTTTACATTTTCAAGACAAAAGTGCAGTATCTAGTGACTGAAGAACATACCCAGTGCGGGGTATTTAGTAGGTTTTGACCGATGGAATAAAAAAAACCCCCGCATCTCGCGAGGGTTTTTTGTGCTTTTTGGCGTTAAGATCCTACCAGAACTCAGATTTAAATCCACCTTTAGCCGGATAATTTCCGGTTATGATGTCAATTAAATCAATGATCGCCCACACTAATAGTCCACCCAATGTAACGATAAACAATAGGTTCCAGTACCATGGAGATCCAAGATACCATCTGTGAGCTGCCAGTGCTCCGAGGAATAACCAAAGTAATAAAGCTACACCTTGACTCTTCTGTCCTGCAGCAGCAGGAGAATAAAGTACTTCGGCGTTCTCATCACTTTGAGCCTCTACAGACACGGTCGCAGTTCGCTGAACCGGGAAAGATGCTTGCGCAACCGGAGCAGCTAGGATCAATGCAAAAAATAAAAGTAGAAACTTCAATTTCATAATTTGTATTGATTAAGTTTACACCAAGATACAGAACATCATTTGAATTCAATGCGCCTTTTAACATTAATTTTAGCTGTTTTGCTCAGTTCGAGTGCGGTTACAGCTCAAAAAACCCATGAGTATATTGGGGTAATTACCCTCACAGATTCCTCCTTCATTTCCTATAAATTAAGCTTTGAAGAAACCAATGGTTTTATCAAAGGGTACTCGGTAACAGACCTTTCCGGGCCTCACGAGACCAAATCGATGATCACAGGAACTTATGACAAGAAAGAGAAGGTTTTGAAGTTCCGAGAGTCTGGAATTGTCTATACAAAGTCTCCCATCACCCAGAACGATTTTTGTTATATCCACTTTGAAGGCCGATTGGCTAAATTGAATGATCGGCGTAAGCTGGCTGGAACCTTTGTAGGGAAGTTTGATGATGGTGTCTCCTGTATTGATGGAGAAATTGAAATGAAGTCTTTGGTCAAGGTTGAAAAGAAGGCCAGGCGCTTGGATAATACGGTTGACAAGAGCATCTTAGTGAGTCAGGAAAAGAAAGATGCCGTAAATCTCGTAAAAACTCTGGATACGTTAAATACCAACTTCTTAAATGCAAACGAACGCTTGCAAGTATTCTCTAAAGATGAAATGGTTACTTTGACAGTGGTTGATGTGGGTCAAGAAGATGGAGATAAGATCACCATTTATGCAGATGACAAGGTTTTGCTGCGCGATGCTGCCATTGGTCTCAAACCGCAGTCTTTTACCATCAAACTATCCAATCAACCTGTGGAATTAAGAGTTGAGGCTACTAGTGCAGGAAGCATAGGCGCCAATACCATTCAACTCAATCTATCTGATTCCATAAATCAAATAGAGGCCATCACCAATATGAAGAAGGGTGAGAAAGCCACCCTGCTGCTGATCAAACAATAAAGCAAAAAAAACCCTCGTGCTTAACGAGGGTTTTTTATATCAGGATACTTTTAGTTTAGTATCTGTAGTATTCTGGTTTGAACGGTCCTTGTTGTTGAACCCCGATATAATCAGCTTGTTCTTTTCTAAGCTCAGTAAGCTCAACCCCGATCTTCGCCAAGTGTAGTTTTGCTACTTTCTCATCCAAGTGCTTAGGAAGCATATATACTTGATTCTCGTATTTGTCGCTGTGGTTCCAAAGCTCGATCTGCGCTAAGGTTTGGTTGGTAAAACTGTTACTCATTACAAAGCTCGGATGCCCTGTGGCAACACCTAGGTTTACCAAACGCCCTTCAGCAAGAATGATCACATCTTTACCGTTTAGCGTGTATTTGTCCACTTGAGGTTTAATCTCCACTTTAGTGCTTCCGTGGTTTCCATTCAACCAAGCCATGTCGATCTCGTTGTCAAAGTGACCAATATTGCAAACAATAGCCTTGTCCTTTAAAGCTTCAAAATGCTTTCCTTGAACAATGTCTTTGTTTCCTGTAGCGGTGATCACGATATCGGCATTACCGATAACCGTTTCAAGCTTCTTCACTTCGTAACCGTCCATGGCTGCTTGCAATGCACAGATCGGGTCGATCTCAGTAACCGTTACAATACTTCCAGCTCCGCGGAAGGAAGCAGCAGTTCCTTTGCCCACGTCTCCGTAACCACAAACAACAACGCGTTTTCCGGCCAACATGATGTCTGTTCCTCTGCGGATCGCATCTACAGCACTTTCTTTACAACCGTATTTGTTGTCAAACTTAGATTTGGTCACCGAGTCGTTCACGTTGATCGCAGGCATCGGCAAGGTACCGTTGGTCATGCGCTCATACAGACGGTGAACTCCGGTGGTAGTCTCTTCAGAAAGTCCTTTGATACCTTCAACCAATTCTGGGTATTTGTCTAAAACCATATTGGTCAAATCTCCTCCATCATCAAGAATCATGTTTAGTGGTTGACGATCTTCTCCGAAGAAAAGGGTCTGCTCAATACACCAATCAAATTCCTGCTCGTTCATCCCTTTCCAGGCGTAAACAGGAACTCCTGCTGCAGCAATAGCGGCAGCCGCTTGGTCTTGAGTAGAGAAAATGTTGCAAGAACTCCAAGTTACTTCAGCACCAAGTGCTACTAGCGTTTCAATCAATACTGCTGTTTGAATGGTCATGTGCAGACATCCAGCAATACGAGCTCCTTTCAAAGGTTGCTCGTCCTTGTACTCCTCACGCAAGGACATAAGTCCTGGCATTTCAGCTTCCGCCAGTTCAATTTCTTTTCTTCCCCAATCAGCCAAGCTAATGTCCTTAACTTTGTAGGGCGTATATGCAGTTGTATTCGTAGACATATATGTATATTTGATTTTAATACTGCGCCGTCTAAAGCGCTTGGCAAAATTAAGCATTATCCAGTAATTCCTGTGCCTCTTTACAAAACAATAACAGCTCATAATCAGACCACTGTTTATCTGTGGAAGATCGAAGAATCATTTGATGATCTTCAAAAGGGCATTGATCTGCAGGAGGCTCACGCGGCTCGCGTGGAAGGAATGAAATCAGACATCCACCGCAGAGGGTTTTTGAGCATCCGCCATTTGTTGGCTTTAGCTGGATATAACGATCACGATCTGTATTACAATGATTTTGGCAAACCACACCTTAAAGACGGTACTGGAATCAGTATAACGCATTCTTTTGAGTTCACTGGGATCATAGTAGGAAATCAGCCGGTGGGAATCGATATTGAACGCGGAAGAGCTAAGATCTTGAGAATAGCTCATAAGTTCACGCCCTTAGAGGAGTACAGAACTTTGGCCAATGAAGATGCCTTAATACGTAAATTGAGTTTGGTTTGGTGTGCCAAAGAGACTTTGTACAAAATGTATGGGCAACCCGGCTTGAGTTTCTTAAACCATATAGACGTAAACGATTTTGATCTCGGGGAGGCCAATGAAACCCTCGCTACGATTAATTATAAAGGCGTTAAGAGCTTGTATCGCGTTTTCTTTTTAGAGTTTGATGGATTTAGTTGTGCTTATGGATACCCAGAAGAGCAGTAGTATCTACTCCAGCTTGGTTCAAAGCAAGGCTGTGGGATCAAAACTCCTGGCCATTCTGGTGGATCCGGATAAGTTTCAACCAGATTATGCTAGGGCCTTTCTGAAAACAATTCCTGCTCAAACCACCCATATTTTTGTGGGAGGTAGTGAGGTGCCTCAAGGGGCTACTGAGGCCACTGTAAAGAGTCTAAAACCCTCAGGCTTGCCCATCGTTTTATTTCCTGGGAATCACAATCAGCTAACAGAAGCTGCAGATGCTTTGCTGTTTCTTTCCCTTTATTCTGGAGACAATCCGGAATTTCTAATCGGTCAGCAACGCAAAGCGGCGCGCTATTTAAAACATTCAAGCCTGGAGGTGATCCCTACGGCTTATTTACTCATTGATGGCGGTAATCAATCTGCGGTTGCCCGTGTGACCCAAACCCAGCCTTTACCGCAAGATGACGTGGATGTAATAGTAGAAGTAGCACTAGCTGCACAGTATTGCGGAGCGCGTTGCCTGTATCTAGAAGCAGGGAGCGGAGCCTTGGTGCCCGTGTCTGCAGCAATTATTCAAGCTGTTCGAAAAGCCATAAATTTGCCTTTAATTGTTGGCGGAGGTATCGGAAGCTCAGCGCAAATGCAAGTAGCCTACGCGGCTGGAGCTGATATGCTGGTCATGGGAACCGCCTTTGAAAATCAAAATTGATGAACGTATCGGTAGAACTTACTCTGAGCCCTTTGCAAGATGAATTTGAGGCGCCCATTATTGCCTTTATAAAAACCTTGAGAGCTTCTGGACTCACCGTTTTGGAGAATCCGTTAAGCACACAAGTCTACGGTCCATATGATGAGGTCATGGAGCTTTTAAATGGAGCCATCAAGGATGCTTTTATAGATCTGAATCAGGTGGTGCTTTATTTGAAAATGGTAAAAACGGATCGCAGCGATTATGAACCCCATTTTTGATTTTTTCCTTTCGCCTTATTATGAGCGCGAGCCCTATTTGATCGTTTTAGAAGCCATTGCCTTTGTCTTTGGGATAGCCAGTGTGGTCTATGCCAAACGCCGAAACCTATTGGTTTACCCAACCGGTTTGGTCGCTACGGTTATCACCGTATATATCTTTTTACAAGACGAGCTTCTGGGAGATATGATGATGAATTTCTACTATTCTGCCATGAGTATTTATGGTTGGTGGAACTGGGCACGCCGTAAAGATGATGCGCTGGTAGTCCAAGTGAGCAGAACCAATTCTAGAGAAAAATGGATCGGTGTAGGACTTTGTTTGTTGACCATGGGAATTACTTATGGAGTCTACAATCTGGCTGGAACCGCCATTGATACTTCGAACTATGTTGACATCTTTACTTCAGGGCTCTTTTTTACTGCTATGTGGTATATGGCTACTAAGAAAATTGAGAATTGGACCCTTTGGATCATCGCTGATGTAATCAGTGTTCCTTTATATGCATACCGCGGATGGGGAATGTTGGCATTACAGTATTTAATCTTTACCTTCTTGGCTATTCAAGGCTATAACGCGTGGAAAAACTATTTAGACAAGAGCAAAGCGAGCTGATCAAAATTGCCATTGTAGGGCCTGAGTCCACGGGTAAGACTACTTTGGCTAAAGCTTTAGCGAGCTATTTTGAGACCAGTCTTGTGCCAGAATTCATGCGTATTTATTATGAGGAACTCGTGGTCCGGGATCCTTTTTATTCAGAAATTGAGGATATCTTGCGTATAGCTCAAGGGCAAATTGAAGCGGAGAACGCCGCCCTTGAAACCGCTTCTGAATTATTGATATGTGATACCAATCTCTTAGAGATTGCCTGCTATTCTCAGTATTATTTTGATGAAATTCCCCCGCTATTAGAGGCTAGTTTGCCCCATATGCATTACGACCTGTGTTTTTTGACCTACATCGATGTACCATGGGAAAACGACCCCTTAAGAGATCGACCTTTCGATAGACAAAAACTATTTTCTATTTTTGAGGAACGATTGAACGCACAAGAAACTCCCCATCTCGTGCTCAAAGGTGATGAACAGGCAAGGTTGCAAACCGCGATCCGAGCCATTGAAAAATATCGTGAAGGACAGCATGGAATTTAGCCAGCAAGATGAAGCTCAGATTCAAGAACACGGCCTAAGTATGGCCCAAGTTCTCGGTCAATTGGAAATGTTTAGAAGGGGATTTCCGCCCACCAGGATCAACACTCCAGCGGTGATTGGAAACGGAATCAGCAACTTTAGCGCTGATGAAAAGAAAAAGTACATTCAGTACTTTGACAGCCATAAGAACAAATCAGACATTGTCAAATTTGTACCGGCTTCTGGAGCTGCGACACGCATGTTCCAAAGCTTAAACAGCTTACTTACGCATTACGATCCGCAGCGCGAAAAACTCAAAGATTTCATTGCTCATCATCGATTGAACAACTTGGAAGAATTCTTGAATTCTTTTTCTGACTTTGCCTTTGCGAACCATTTGCGCAAAGCGGTTAGAGAGCAATATCCAGACTATAAATTCAAGACTCGTGGAGAGCGAGCCCTTATTGTTGCTGAGGTTTTGTTGTCTCCTGAAGGGTTAAATTTCGGAAGACTGCCCAAAGGGCTTATTCCATTCCATAAATACAACAAGCACTTCACAACGGCTTTTGAAGAGCAGCTTTTTGAAGGTTGCTTCTATGCTGCCAATAGAGATGAGGTGTTTGTGCACTTTACCTTTGCACCTGTGCATGTGGAATACTTCAAGGCAGCCTTTGATGGTATTAAGAATCGCGTGCAGAAAAAGACCAAAAAAGAGGTTCACGTATCTTACTCCTTCCAAAAGAGTGCTACAGATACCATCGCTGTAAATAGTGAGAACGAACCCGTTCGCGATAAGGCGGGGAAGTTGGTGTTTCGACCAGCAGGTCATGGAGCGCTTTTAGAAAATCTCAATGAAATAGATGCCGATGTGGTCTTTATCAAAAATATTGACAACGTCATTGCGGAAGAGTATGTCGAAGAAATATCTTCATACAAGAAGATGCTCGGTGGAAAATTGTTATGGTTGCAACACAAGATCCATCATTACGTCAAAGAACTCAGACAGGAAGAGATTGATCCAGAACTGGTCACAGAGGTTAAGTCATTCATGTGGAATGAACTCAACATTAAAGATGTTAGCAACAGCATCCTTCACCTATTGAGTCTATTGAATCGTCCAACGCGTGTGTGCGGGATGGTTAAAAATACGGGCGCTCCAGGAGGAGGACCGTTTTGGGTTGTTGATGCAGAAGGAACGCAGTCGCTTCAAATTGTGGAGTCTGCCCAGATCGATCTCAAGGACCCTTCACAACGCAATGTTTTTGGTGAATCAACGCACTTTAATCCCGTGGATCTGGTTTGTGGAGTTCGGAACTACAAAGGCGATAAGTATGACTTGAGTGCATTTACAGATCCCAACACCGGCTTTATCACCCAAAAAGACAAAGACGGTAACATAGTGAAAGCTTTAGAGCTTCCCGGACTTTGGAACGGATCTATGGCGCAGTGGAACACTGTTTTTGTAGAAGTTCCGTTAATCACCTTTAACCCGGTGAAAGCGGTCAACGACCTATTGCAGCGCGAGCATCGCCCCAATATGTAATGGACAGACCTCAGTTACTTAGTGAATTGCACTTTAAGATGGCCCGATCTAGCGGGTCCGGAGGGCAGCACGTCAATAAAGTAGCGACCAAGGTAGTTCTCAGTTTTAATCTTCCCGATTCTCAAGGTTTATCTGATCAGCAGAAGGAACTACTCAGCCAACGTCTTGCCAGCCGTTTGACCAGCAGTGGTTATTTGCAATTGCATTGCGGGGAAACGCGTAGTCAACTGCGCAATAAACGCTTGGTCATCCAGCGCTTTTTTGCCCTTTTGGAGCAAGGCCTCAAACAAGATAAAGTGCGCAAGCCAACCAAGATCCCAAAAGGAGTCTTGAAAAAACGTCGGGAAGACAAAAGACGGCAATCTCAAAAAAAAGCCAATCGGAAGCCGCCTCAGTTCTAGAATTTAGTCCTTATCTTTGCACCAATCTCAACAAAGGGGTGCTTTGTACAAGTACAAGGCTGAGATTATACCCATTGAACCTGGAACGGGTAATGCCGTTTAGGAAAGCAAGCGTCAAAATTTGTCCAGTGGACAAATTTAGCGCGCTTTAGGCTTGCCGCGCTGGAAGTTTCAGCTCGATTAAAATTAAAACGCCTAGAGTGTTGACTTGCGCACATTATACCTGCTGCTCAATAAGTAAATGGAATGAGATATAGTTCTGGAGTACTTATAATATGGAAGCCTTGGTCTGCTGCGCGTGACATGATTTGCGAATTGGTCTTTATAAAGACGGTCTGTTGATCCTTATTGCTTTTGTTGAAGCCCACTGTGCTTTTTTGCCAGTGTCACCTTCCACTTCAATGGACTGCATTTGCAGTAAACACTTTTAACCAACATCGAATAATTACCTCTTTTTATTCCTCTAAAACGGATAGATATCCACAGACGAATGAAACGTTTAATGGTCGTGCTAGTCGCAGGAATGACTACCTGTATGGCACAAGCGCAAACAGTAATTGACACAACCAAAGTAGAAGCTCTTGATGAGGTTCTTGTAAAATCTGTACGTGTGGAGGCAGACTCGCCAATCACACACAGCAATGTCACCAAAGAGGAACTAGCTCCGAGAAACTTAGGGCAAGACATCCCAATTTTATTGAATTATTTGCCAGGTGTAGTAACCAATAGTGATGCCGGAGCCGGAGTCGGTTACACGGGTATTCGTGTACGGGGTAGTGATGCTTCCCGTGTGAATGTTACCCTGAACGGTATTCCTTTTAACGATGCGGAGAGTCAAGGAACCTTTTGGGTGAACCTCCCTGATTTTGCATCTTCTGTAGAAAACCTACAGCTACAACGCGGAGTAGGAACATCTACCAACGGATCGGGAGCATTTGGAGCGAGGTTGAACATTTTGACCGATGCAGTCTCTGAGGAGGCCAACGGAGAATTTGCAAACTCCTTTGGGTCTTTCAACACCCGCAAACACACGTTGAAATTCTCAACCGGCTTGCTCAATGGCAAGTGGGAGATTGCAGGACGTCTGTCTAATATTACCTCAGACGGATATATTGATCGGGCCACTTCTGATTTAAAGTCATACTTCCTTCAAGCTGCCTATGTGGGAGCGAATACCTTGGTAAAAGCAATCGCTTTTGGAGGTCGTGAATTGACCTATCAAGCGTACTTCGGAATTGACAGAGAAACTTTGGAAACAGACAGAACATTCAACCCTGTGGGTCAGTTCACTGATGCCGACGGAAACATTCAGTTCTATGACAATGAGGTTGACGACTACGCTCAAGATCACTATCAATTGCACTGGAACCAGCGTTTTGACAACAACTGGTCTGCCAATGTTGGTTTGAACTACACTTACGGACGCGGGTTCTTTGAGCAGTATCGCGAGGATGAAGACTTTGAAACTTACGGATTCACTCCTATTGAATTAGGTGGTGAGGTGATCAACACCACAGATTTGGTGCGTCGCCGTTGGTTGGATAACGACTATTACGTAGTTAACACTTCTGTGAACTATAAGGACAACACAGTCGATGTTATTGGAGGTTTCTTCTACAGTTATTACGGAGGAGATCACTTTGGAGAAGTCATTTGGGCGCAGAATGCTGGCGGTTCTCAAATTCGTGATCGTTATTACTTCGGAACAGGAACCAAGAATGAGTTCACCACTTTTGCCAAAGCGACTTACCGAGTGAATGATCAATGGACAGTATTTGCAGATCTTCAGGGCCGATTCATAAACTATGAGGCAGACGGAACCACCTCAGACTTAATTGAGCTTAACGTCAACGATAGTTTTAACTTCTTCAACCCAAAAGCAGGAGCGAGTTATAAGCTCAACAGCAATAACCAGCTTTATGCCTCATACGGACGCGCCAATCGTGAGCCGCGTCGTGCAGATTATGAAAACGGAGTGACCACTGCCGAGACTCTTGACGATTTTGAATTGGGATGGCGTCATACAGCAACTAAGAATAGTTTTAGTGCCAATGCTTATTTCATGAATTACCGCAACCAATTGGTATTGACCGGAGCTTTGGATGATGTGGGGCAACCTATCCGTGCAACCAGTGGTAAGAGTTACCGTTTAGGTTTGGAAGTGGAAGCCAATTTGCAAATTGCTCCTAAACTAAACTGGCGTCCTAACATTGCCTTGAGCAGCAATAAGAACCAGGACTTTACAACTTCTAGAGATGGAGAGCTGGTAAACTTGGGTACTACAAACATTTCCTTCTCACCAGAATTGATCGCAGGAAGTATTTTGACCTATATGCCGCAAGAGGATCTGCAGATCAGTTTCTTGTCTAAGTACGTGAGTGAGCAATACATGGGCAATATAGATAGTGAAGCCTCTTTGTTAGATTCTTTCTTTGTTAACGACCTAAACATCAGTTACAGCTGGGAAACGGCTCCGCTTGTGGAGCGAATCGTTTTCAGCGGTTTAGTAAACAATATATTCAATGTGGAATACGTATCTAACGGATACTTCTTCACCTTTGATGATGACTTTAGTAATCCCGGAACCGTGACTACCATTGAAGGAGCTGGATTTTTCCCCCAGGCAACCATTAATTTCTTAGTGGGTGCTAGTATTCAGTTCTAATTATTGATGGTAAGTTGATCTCCGGATCTTGAAATACGGTAGGCGAGCATAGGGTATTGCCCTTCGCCTGCCGTTATTTGACCAGTAATAATGTTGTACTGATTCCCGTTGCACGGGCATGTTGCAGTAATCCCTTCTACAGTCATTAAGGAACAATCGCTCACAGGAGTGTTCGGGCAAGCAATTTCAAAAGCAGTATACTGGCTGTTGTCAATATTGTAGATGACAATACCTCGAACCCCTTGAAGTTGGGTTACAAAAGCATTACCCGGGAAATTCAGCGGATTGTACTGCGGTAAATTCAAGTCTAAAGTTAGGTTGACGTTGAGGTTAGGTAGGTTTGGATTCGCGCGAATTGGGCCATCATCGCCACTGCATCCAGCACTTACCAATCCAACAACCATCATATATAAAGCAAGTCGCAATACCTTCATTTTCTTCATAACAATTAATCGAGCTCTACTATTTAACTCTTGCGAGTGCAAATTAGTGTATTCTGAGTGAAAATTTAAAAATTTAGTATCTTTACCGACGAAATCCCGTGCTGCATGGGATTTTTTGTGTTTTTTGAACAGGCGCCCTCATTTACAGGGCGTTAAAAAAATGAAGTTATGAGTAATGTATCCTATTACACCGCAGAAGGATTAAAGAAATTACGCGAGGAGCTCAATCAACTCAAAGATGTAGAGCGTCCTAAAGCCTCTCAGGCCATTGCAGAAGCCCGAGATAAAGGAGATCTTTCTGAGAATGCCGAATACGACGCGGCCAAAGAAGCACAAGGCTTGTTGGAAATGCGCATCTCTAAATTGGAAGAAACTCTTGCTGGTGCGCGTCTAATTGATGAGTCCCAGCTTGATACCTCTAAAGTACTGGTGCATTCTACTGTAACCATTAAGAATACTGCCAACAACGCAAAAATGACCTATAAATTGGTTGCTCAAAGTGAAGCCGATCTCAAATCAGGAAAGATCTCTGTAGATTCACCTATTGGTAAAGGTTTGTTAGGGAAAGAAGTTGGAGACCTTGCTGAAGTACAGGTGCCAAACGGCGTGGTGAAGTTCGAGATTATGGAGATCACCCGCGGCGAATAGCATTGACTAAAAGAATTTACTAGCCCTGCCCCCAGCGGGGCTTTTTTATTTATTATTTTTAGTATTTATAAACGAATCCCTATGGCCAGTATTTTCACCAAGATCATAAATGGAGAGATCCCTTCCTATAAGATTGCAGAGACTGACGAATTCTATGCCTTTTTAGACATCAACCCCAACGCCAAAGGACATACGTTGTGCATCCCAAAGCAAGAGGTGAATCGATTGTTTGATCTCGATAAAGAAACCTATGACGGCCTGCTGGAATTCTCTAGAACTGTAGCTCTGGGATTGCGTGAAGCAGTTCCTTGTAAACGTGTAGGTATGTCCGTAATTGGGCTGGAAGTTCCGCACGTTCATGTGCATTTGATCCCCTTAAATCACATGGGAGAAATGACTTTTCAAGAAAAGGTGAGTTTAAGCCCAGAGGAGTTTGAAGCCACTGCGGCAGCAATTCGGGCTCAGCTTAAATAATTTACTCCAAAGATCGCCGCCGCCGCGATTAGAGCAATTCCCACTAACATCAATATGAGCGCCAAAGGCTTCCAGTGTCTTTTGGAGGATCGCATATTGGTGCTTTTGCGGTGGTAATCATAAACCCGCTCAATATCTGGGGTCCAAGAAACCGGGAAGATCTCTGTTCCGCATTTGGTGCAATGCATCTTT
>NZ_JABSPU010000005.1:51187-79151 GCF_013214815.1 Gilvibacter sp. | reverse complement strand
AATGAAGGTAACGTAAGCCTTTCCGGAATTACTGTAACTGATCCATTAGTAGGAACCATCACTTTTGTGGATGGAGACACTGATGCGGACGGAGAGTTAGACGTAACCGAGACTTGGACATACACTGGTTCTTATGTGATCACTCAAGATGACATTGATGCAGGAATGGTTACCAATCAGGCGCTAGCGCAAGGAACAGCACCAGATGCATCCGTAGTAGAAGATGAGTCCGATGACAACTCGGTGCTTGAGGATGATCCTACGGTAACTGATCTGTGTCAAGAGCCAGCGATCGCAATTGTGAAGACAGGAATCTTTGTGGATGGTAACGGTGACAACTGTGCCGATGACGGCGAGTCTATCAACTATACTTTCGTAGTGACCAATGAAGGTAATGTGAGTCTAGCGAGCATCTCTGTAACTGATCCATTAGTAGGTACCATCACTTTTGTAGATGGTGATACTGACGCTGATGGAGAATTGGACGTGACTGAGACTTGGACCTACACCGGTTCTTATACCATCACTCAAGACGACATTGATGCTGGAATGGTAACTAACCAAGCCTTGGCTCAAGGAACTGCACCAGATGCTTCCGTAGTGGAAGATCAGTCTGATGACAACTCGGTATTGGAGAATGATTCTACAGTGACTGACTTATGTCAAGAGCCAGCAATCGCAATCGTGAAAACTGGAATCTTTGTAGACGGCAACGGTGATAACTGTGCCGATGATGGAGAGTCTATCAACTATACATTCGTAGTAACTAATGAAGGTAACGTAAGCCTTTCCGGAATTACTGTAACTGATCCATTAGTAGGAACCATCACTTTTGTGGATGGAGATACTGACGCTGACGGAGAGCTTGATGTAGATGAGACTTGGACCTATACGGGAACATATACAATTACCTCGGCAGACATTGACGCTGGAGAAGTTGTAAACCAGGCAACGGCAGAAGGTACAGCTCCAGATGGATCTGTAGTGACCGATGAATCAGGAACTGCTGTAGATGCTGATGATCCTACCGTAACCGAGCTTTGTCAGAATCCAGCAATTGCTATTGTGAAGACTGGAATCTTCGTAGATGGCGATGGAGATGACTGCGCTGATGACGGGGAAACTATTGAGTATACATTCGTATTGACTAATGAAGGCAACGTAAGCCTCTCTGGTATTACAGTAACTGATCCGCTAGTAGGAACCATTACTTTCGTGGATGGTGATACTGACGCTGACGGTGAGCTTGATGTAGATGAGACTTGGACGTATACCGGTTCTTATACCATTACTCAAGATGATATCGATGCTGGCGAGGTTGAAAACCAAGCTACGGCAGAAGGTACAGCACCAGACGGTACTGTAGTAAGTGATCTTTCAGACAATGATACAGTAGTTGAAGATGACCCAACCATCACTGAGCTTTGTCAAGAACCATCAATTGCGATCGTAAAATCTGGAATCTTTGTGGATGGAAACGGTGATAACTGTGCCAACTCAGGAGAGACTATTGAATACACCTTTGTGGTGACCAATGAAGGTAATGTGAGTCTATCTGGAATTACAGTGACTGATATCCTAGTGGCTCCGATCACTTTCGTAGATGGAGACACCGATGGTGACGGCGAATTAGACGTAGACGAGACTTGGACATATATAGGTACTTATACCATTACTCTAGATGATATTGACGCTGGAGAAGTGGTGAACCAGGCAACTGCAGAAGGTACTGCGCCAGATGGTACGGTAGTAACTGATGAATCAGGTACTGCAGTTGATACCGACGATTCCACAATTACAGAGCTGTGTCAGAACCCACTCATTGCGATTGTGAAAGCCGGACTGTTTGTAGACGGTGACGGTGATGACTGTGCGGATGATGGAGAGACCATAGAATACAGTTTTGTAGTGACCAATGAAGGAAACGTGAGTCTTTCTGGAATCATTGTAACTGATCCTCTAGTGGGAACCATCACTTTCGTAGATGGTGACACCGATGGTGACGGAGAACTGGACGTGGACGAGACTTGGACTTATACTGGAACTTATGCGATCACTCAAGATGACATCGATGCCGGAGAGGTTGAAAACCAAGCTACCGCAGAAGGAACAGCTCCTGATGGAACGGTAGTTGACGATCTGTCTGATAATGACTCTGTCTTGGAAGACGATCCAACGATCACCGAGCTGTGTCAAGATCCTGCAATTGCTATTGTGAAGACTGGAGTCTTTGTAGATGGCAACGGAGATGACTGTGCCGATGAGGGAGAGACCATTGAGTACACTTTTGTGGTGACCAATGAAGGAAACGTAAGTCTTTCTGGAATCACTGTGACTGACCCACTAGTGGGAACCATCACTTTTGTTGATGGAGACACTGATGGAGACGGAGAATTAGATGTTGATGAGACCTGGACATACACAGGAACTTATGTGATCACTCAAGACGATATCGATGCAGGCGAGGTTGAAAACCAAGCTACAGCAGAAGGTACGGCTCCAGATGGCACTCTAGTTTCTGATCTGTCTGATGACGACTCCGTATTGGAAGATGATCCAACAATCACAGAGCTTTGTCAGAACCCAGCAATCGCCATTGTGAAGACTGGAGTCTTTCTAGACGGTGATGGAGATGGTTGTGCCAATGAAGGCGAGATCATTGAATACACCTTTGTAGTGACCAATGAAGGAAACGTAAGTCTTTCTGGAATTACAGTTACTGATCCACTGATTGGAACCATCACTTTTGTAGATGGAGATACTGATGGAGATGGTGAGCTGGATGTAGATGAGGCTTGGACCTATACAGGAACTTATGCGATCACTCTTGCGGATATCGATGCCGGTGAGGTTGAAAACCAAGCTACAGCAGAGGGTACTGCACCAGACGGAACGCTTGTTAGCGATGAATCTGGAGCAACAGTGAGTGATGATGATCCAACAATTACAGACCTGTGTCAAGGTCCTGCAATTGCACTGATCAAAATAGGAACCTTGAACGATGAGAACGGAGACGGTTGTACTGATATTGGTGAGACGATCACGTATCAGTTCATCGTAACCAATACTGGAAACGTAACCTTGACAGACATCAATATTGTTGACGTACTTGTTGCTGTAGACGGAGGACCAATCACATTGGCTCCTGGAGAAGTGGATGATCTAACCTTCACTGCAACCTATACAGTGACTCTTGATGACGTGAACAACGGCTTTGTGATCAACCAAGCTGAGGTGTTCGGTACGGCTCCAGATGGAACTGAAGTAAGCGACTTGTCGGATGACGACTCTAATGTTGAGGACGATGTGACTGAAGTAGATCTGTGTCAGAACGGTTCTATTGAAGTTGAGAAGATCGGTGTGTTTAACGATGACAACGGGGACGGTGAGCCACAAGTTGGTGAAACTATTACCTATACCTTCATCGTAACTAACACCGGTAACGTCACTGTCTTTGATATTGTGATTGAAGATCCACTTGTAGCGGTTACTGGAGGCCCAATTACTCTAGAGCCAGGAGAGGTTGATGATTCTACCTTTACGGCCACTTACGCCTTGACAGAGGCTGATATTGAAGCAGGTCAGGTAGTAAATCAGGCAATTGGTATTGGAATGGATCAGAACGGCAATGAAGTTCGCGACCTTTCTGATGATCCGATGGACACTACAGATAATGATGTGGAAGGTGATGGAGAACCAGATGATCCTACCGTAGTAATTCTGCCAGAAGTACTCGGTGTTGACTTCGAGATCTTCAACGCGGTGAGTCCTGATGGAAACGGCTTGAACGACTTCTTTAGAGTTCAGGGTATCGAACAGTTCCCAGACAACAATATGCAGATATTTAACCGTTGGGGAGTATTGGTATACGAGACCGATGGATACGGTGGCGCTGACGGCGAGACCAATGTATTCCGAGGTATCTCTGAAGGACGTGTAACGGTCCGTCAGAGCAAAGAGTTGCCAACAGGAACCTATTACTATGTCCTCAGACGTTTTGTTGACGGCGAGACATTGACGAACGCAGGTTATTTATACGTAAATAGAAAGTAAATTGAATAGACCCCTGCAGTAGCACTGGTGTTCACTGCAGGGGAATAAAACACACAGATGATGGTCAAACAATATTCTTTAGTACTAATTCTGATTCTGGTATTCGGTTTTCAAGCTGATCTCAAGGCTCAGCAAGATGCACAGTATACGCAGTATATGTACAATACGCAGATCGTGAATCCAGCTTATGCAGGATCTCGAGGAAGTCTTGACTTTTCCGCGCTTTACAGAACGCAGTGGGTCGGATTGGACGGTGCGCCAGAAACTGGTACATTCACCTTCAACTCTCCAATTGGTGTTGCGGAGAACATGGGAATCGGGATGAGTATAGTTATGGATCGATTGGGTCCTGCAAAAGAGTCTAACATTACCGTAGACTATTCCTATACCATCAATACCTCAGAGGATTACAAACTCGCCTTTGGACTAAAAGCGGGTATCGATCTTTTGGATGTCGATTTTACACTCTTGAACATTTTTGATGAAGGAGATGTATTTGAGAACAATATTGACAACCGTTTACAACCGCAGATTGGAGCGGGTATTTACTATTACTCCAATAAGTTTTATGCGGGACTTTCTGTGCCAAACTTTTTAAACACCAAACACTTTGATGAAAGTGAAATAGGACCAACTTCCGCTCAGACCATCGCCGCGGAGCGTTTACACTATTTCTTCATCACAGGATATGTATTTGATCTCAACGAGAACTTAAAATTCAAGCCAGCTGTTTTGACCAAGTTGGTTAGTGGTTCTCCTTTGCAAGTTGATTTATCCGCGAACTTGTTGATCAATGAGAAATTCACTCTTGGAGCGGCCTATCGCTGGAGCGCAGCCCTTAGCGGGATGGTAGGATTTCAAGCCACAGAAGGACTATTCCTCGGATTTGCTTATGATGGAGAGACCACAGATCTCAGTGGATTCAATGATGGATCTTATGAATTCTTCGTTCGATTTGAAATATTCAATAAACCGGAGCGTATCCTTACGCCTCGATTCTTTTAAAAGCAGCAATCATGACAAGAACCTCACTCAAAATCTTATTGTTTGTTAGCGGCTTTCTTTTAACCGTCGGGCCAACAATTGCTCAAAAGACCAAAGAACTAAAAGCCAACAAAGAGTACAGTCAATATGCCTATATCGATGCACAACAGGTTTACCTGGATGTCATTGAGCAGGGTAGGGAAAGTGCTCAGATATACCAAAACCTGGGAGATACATACTATTTCAATTCCCAGTACAAAGAAGCGGTTTCCTGGTATGAAGCCTTGGTAGAAAAATTTCCAGAACAAGCAACGCCTGAATATCTATTCAGGCTTTCGCAGTGTTATAAGAGTACTCAAGATTACACCAAAGCGCAGGAAGCAATGGACCTCTATAAAGCCAAAGGCGGAGATACCACAGCAATTGCAAGAGTATATGCCGGTGATGATTATTTAAAGCAAATTGCGGCAAATGCTCGCAATTCTGAGCTCGTTGGAGTAACTGTAAATTCTGCTTTCTCTGACTTTGGTCCAAAGTACTTTGGAGAACGTTTAGTGTTCTCTTCCGTTTCAGATACGATCCGTGATGAGAAGCTCGCTGTGCACGAATGGAACAACCAGCCGTATTCAGATCTCTATGTCGTTGATATTGATGAGAACGGAGACTTGAGCAATATGGAGCGTTTTGACAATGGTCCTATCAATACAAAGTTCCACGAGTCAACACCAACCTTCTCAGAAGATGGAAAGACCATGTATTTTACCCGTAACAACTTCTTAGAAGTAGGGAATAAAACTGGCAAGCGCGCTATCGGGAAGGACGATCAAGGAACCGTACGTATGAAGATCTATCGCGCTACTAAATTGGCCAACGGTTGGTCAGATGTTCGCGAGGTCAAGTTTGAAGACGGCTCGCGCAACGGTGATAACTACAGTATGGCGCATCCGCAATTGAGCTTGGATGGTAAACTGCTGTATTTTGTTTCTGATATGGACGGTACCGTGGGGATGAGTGATATCTGGTATGCACCGATCAATGAGGATGCAACCTTAGGAGATCCTGTAAACCTAAAATCCATTAACACAGAAGCCCGTGAGAGTTTCCCATTCATCAGTTCAGACAACACTTTGTATTTTTCCAGCGATGGACAAACCGGTTTGGGTGGGTTTGATGTATTCTCAACAGAACTTGACGATGCTGGAATGGCCTCCGAAGTAAGCAACCTTGGAGAGCCGACCAACAGTGAAAAAGACGATTTTGGATACATTTACAATCCAGAAACCAAAACAGGTTATTTGGCTTCCAATAGATCTGGAGACCAAGGTTTTGTGAGTGATAATATTTACCGTGTTCAACCTTGTTTAGTGAAACTCACTGGAGAAGTAACTGATCTGGAGACCGGTGCTTTATTATCAGGAGCTAAAGTGGAACTACTTGACGATCAAGGGAATCCTTACGGTGAACCGATCGTTGTTGGTGATGACGCCGCTTACAGTTTTGATATTGATTGTACTCAATCGTATCGCTTACGCGCCACTAAATTGGACTACAATCCGAACGAGATCGCTATTGTAGCACCAGAAACTTCAGGAGATCTCTATCAGCCAATCCAATTGGAACGCGCTTGTCCTTATGAGAATACTTTAAACTGTATTCTTGAGTTGCAAACGATTTATTTCGATTTGGATCGATTCAATATCCGTCCTGACGCGGAAATCGAATTGGCAAAAGTTCTAGCGGCTATGAAGCGATATCCGGAATTGGTGATCCATATTGAATCGCATACAGACAGCCGTGCCACAGATCAGTACAATATGGTACTCTCTGACCGACGCGCTCAGTCTACCATGCAGTGGTTGATCGATAACGGAATTGAAGCATCCCGATTATCTGCAAAAGGATACGGAGAAACCCAATTGGTCAATGAATGCGCCAACGGGGTAGATTGTAGTGAAGAGCAACATCAGTTGAACAGAAGATCGATGTTCATTATTCAGAATTAACACTATAACCTCACAACCTCTCCAAAAAGGCACCTCTTCGGTGCCTTTTTGTTTTTATGGACTAGCATTTTCGTATTTTTGTACAAAAGCACTTGCATGAAAGAAGAAATGGTGGTTTTGGTAAATGAAAAGGACGAGCAGATCGGCCTGATGCCAAAAATGGAAGCCCATGAAAAAGCGGTACTGCACCGCGCGTTTTCCGTATTTGTATTTAACGATGCTGGAGAGCTAATGCTGCAGCAGCGGGCCTTGTCCAAATACCATTCTCCAGGTTTATGGACCAATACCTGTTGTTCTCACCAGCGTGAAGGAGAATCGAACCTAGAAGCTGGAGCGCGCAGATTGCAAGAGGAAATGGGTTTTGAAACTCCTTTGAAAGAGATGACTTGGTTCATTTACAAAGCGCCTTTTGACAACGGACTAACTGAGCATGAGTTAGACCATATAATGGTAGGCAAGTACAATGGAACCCCAGAGATCAATCCAGAAGAAGTGGAGGCTTGGAAATGGATGCCGCTAGAGGCTGTAAAACAAGATATTGAAGACCAGCCAGAGCTTTATACAGCTTGGTTTAAGATTATATTTGAAAAATATTATCAGTTCATCAGTCAATGAGTTTGACCGTTTACAGAAAAGCACATTTTAATGCGGCCCACAGATTGTATAATCCAGCTTGGGACGAGGCAAAGAATGCGGCGGTCTTTGGTAAATGCAACAATCCGCATTACCACGGTCACAATTATGAATTGGTTGTGGGTGTTACGGGAAATGTAGACCCAGAGACCGGATTTGTGATCAGCATAGAAAAACTTAAGGCGGTTATAAAATCGGAAGTAGAAGATGCTTACGATCACAAAAACCTCAACTTAGAGGTGACAGATTTTGCCAATCTGATCCCAACAGCAGAAAATATTGCGATTTGTATATACAATCGCCTAAGACCTCACATAAAATCAGACCTTGACCTAGAGGTGACCCTCTACGAGACCCCGAGAAACTACGTTACTTATTCCGGATAGTTATGGCTTTGAATATTGGTGATTCACTACCTGCATTTGAACTCAACGATCAAAATGGCAATACCTTTAACAGTGCCCAAGAATTAAAAGGGCAAGCCGCAGTTATTTATTTTTATCCTAAAAACTTTACACCGGGCTGTAATGCCGAGGCTTGCAGTTTTAGAGATCATTTTGAAGATTTCACCAACGCTGGTGTTCGTGTGATAGGTATCAGTGCGGATTCTGAATCCTCACACGCAAAATTTGCAAAACGTTTTAAATTGCCCTTTACGCTATTGGCCGATGGCAAAGGGAAGGTTCGTCGAATGTTTGACGTGAAAGGGAGTTTACTTGGTATCTTGCCTGGTAGAGAAACCTTTGTGTTTAATGCTGATGGCCAATTGATCAAGCGTTTTAAGGCTCTAGCAGCCGATCCGCACATCCGCATGGCACTTAGGGAGTTGAATAAATTATAACGATTTAAGCAATGGATGCACTGCCCCTTTACGCACTTAAATTCGATCCTATCCTCAAAGACAAGGTATGGGGAGGAACGAAACTGAAAACACATTTTGGAAAACAAACAGACCTGCCTAATGTAGGAGAAAGCTGGGAGCTCTCTGGAGTGCCCGGAAACATTTCCGTGGTCAACAACGGC
This sequence comes from Gilvibacter sp., assembly GCF_013214815.1. Lineage (GTDB taxonomy): Bacteria > Bacteroidota > Bacteroidia > Flavobacteriales > Flavobacteriaceae > Gilvibacter. Next base: position 70,455 of record NZ_JABSPU010000005.1, on the reverse strand, counting down.
CCTTTGGTTGGGCGTGATCTCAACAGCCTACTTAAAGAGTATCCGCATGAGATCCTCGGAAAGCGCTTGTATCAAATGCACGGTCCTGTTTTTCCTTTACTCTTTAAATTCATCGATGCTGCTTTGGACTTATCTGTTCAGGTTCACCCTGCAGATGAGTACGCGCAAAAACACCACGATTCCTTTGGAAAATCAGAGATGTGGTATATCATGCAAGCCGATGACGATGCAGATCTTATCGTAGATTTCAAAGAAAAGGTCAGCAAAGAACACTACGAGCAAGCCTTAGCAGATAAGGCCTTAGGAGACCTTCTGAACTTTCACAAAGTAAAAGCTGGTGACAGTTATTTTATCGAACCGGGAACCATTCACGCCATTTGTGGTGGAGTAATGGTTGCTGAGATCCAACAGACCTCTGATATAACCTACCGTGTTTATGATTGGGACCGTCCTGGAACTGATGGTAAAATGCGCGAGTTGCACAGGCAGCAGGCTTTAGATGTTTTGAATTTTGAGGCTCCTAACGATCAATATCTAAACTATGACAAAGCAGTAAATAGCAGTAATTCTGTTTGTGAATCTCCTTACTTTGATACGCGCTTCCTTCCTTTAAATGAAGAAAAGAGACACGATCTGAGCGATACAGATTCATTTGTGGTTTATATGTGTGTGAGCGGTCAAGCCACTATTGAGCTAGACGGTGTTTACACCGCCTTGATCAAAGGCCAAACTGCCATGGTGCCCGCGGCAGCCACAGAAATAGTTATTAAAACTGATGGTGTAGAACTTTTAGAGGTTCGTGTACCATAATGCGATCTAAAAGACTACTTTTACCCCACAAAATAAACTACTATGGCTAGTATAAGAGATTTAAAAAAGGATTTGAATTTCGTATTAGGAGATATCATCGAAGCCGTTTACGGCTGGGAATTGGAAAACCCTAAAGCGGATAACAAAAAATCAGAAGCCATTATTGACGAGGCGATCACAACCTTTGATGAATTGACAGTAAAGATCAATCAAAAGGATGTGGAGAATAAGAAGGCGCACTTCAATGCTATCTCTAAGGAATTAGAGGATCGTGGAAACGCCCTCTTAGATAAACTCGCTAAGCTTAAATAATTATTGATCGCCAGCGGCTTCTTGCTGCTGGTTGATCAAAGCGAATAGCTCTTTGCCGTAGGTTCCTGTTTTCACGCTGTCTTGTAAGGCATTATAAACGGTATCGAGGTAAGTATTCTTAGCTACTCGTACTTCATTCAAAACTACATAAGGAGATACGGCATAGGCCGTGTTGTTTTTAGCAAAGTTGATGGTTGCCAAATATTTGGATCTGACCAGCTGTACTTGCTGCGCTTCAATTGCTGCAGTAAGCGAATCGTTTTGATTTTTACCCGATTCGATCAAGGCTTTGATCAACTCCAAGTTTCGATCGGTAAAACGACTCATGCTTTGCTTGTATTCTTGCCATTTTTCGTGATTCGCTGAACCTTTGATCACAGCGGCACCTTGCAGGTTATTCAAACGTGTGTAAAGCTCAACGGTTCCCGGTTCCATAAAAATTGGGATGCGGGTATCGATAAGCTCGCTAGCATCGACTAAAACATGCACATAAAGTACTTCCGGACTATTCAGATTAGCTCCGAGGGTCAGTGGAGATTGCCCGTCAACCAAAACAGAATCCAATCGGATCAAGCTGCTGTCCTGTAGTCTTTCCAGATATACCGTTCCTTTGTTGAGGTCTTTGATATTGGCTACCAATACACTATTGGTTTCCGGAGTATCAGAACAACTCAGTAATCCAAGTCCGAACAAAAAAGCAGCGAGAATTCTAAAGCGCATAGTCTTAAATTATTTGCGGCAAATATCTGTAATTTTTAGCGTCCGTCCTAAGAGGCTGCTGCCAATTGCATTAAAAATGTACAAGCTACTGCACCTAAGGTTCCTATGGCGTATCCAAAGACCGCTAAGAGCACGCCTACAGTGGTAAGCGAGCTGTGAAATGCCGAAGCAACAATAGGGGCAGAGGCGGCTCCACCAACATTAGCCTGACTACCTACCGCTAAAAAGAAATACGGCGCCCGGATAAGTTTAGCCATTCCAATAAGGATACCGGCGTGAACGGCCATCCATACAAAACCAACCACAATAAGACCTGGGTTGTTAAAGATCAATCGCAGGTCCATTTTCATACCAATGGTCGCTACCAAAATGTAAATAAAAACACTTCCCATTTTACTGGCACCTGCACCTTCAAGATTTCGCGCTTTGGTATAGCTCAAAACCACCCCGATAAGCGTTGCAATGGTTACCATCCAAAAGAAGGAGCTTCCCAAGAAGGTAAAGACGTTCTTGGTGAGGCCTGTGAGTCCTTCAACCCAGCCCGAGAGCAGGCCGGCCATAATATCGCCTAACCAGTGGGAACAACCAACTGCACCAAAGGCAATTGCGCCTAAGATCATCAATTCACTCAAGGAAGGGTTGTGGCTCACCTTTTCCTGAAAGGCCGTCATTTTTTCTTTTAAAGACTCTATCGCAGAATTGTCTGCTTTGAGCCAGCGATCAATTTTTGCCGATTTACCAATACCCAGCAAAATCACCGCCATCCAAACGTTGGCTACCAAAATGTCTACAAAGACCATTTGGCCATAGAGTTTTTGATTGTATCCGTAGATCTCCAACATGGCACTTTGATTGGCGCCACCACCGATCCAGCTTCCTGCAAGGGTTGAAAGTCCGCGCCAAACTGCGTCTGCGCCTTCTCCACCCACAGTTTCGGGAGAAATACTTCCTACAATAAGCACGGCTAAAGGTCCGCCTAAAATAATCCCAACGGTTCCTGCCAAAAACATCCAAAGGGCTTTAGGACCTAGGTTAAACACGCCTTTGAGATCTAAGCTAAGTGTCATTAAAACCAAAGCTGCCGGCAAGAGATAACGGCTGGCCATATGATAGAGTGAGGAAGAACTTTCTGTTGCTGTACCGTCTGCAGCCACACTGGTCCATTCTGGAGCAATGATGCCCGTGGTAGTCAAAATGGCCGGTACAAAGTAGGCCATGAACAAGGCCGGAATGTATTTGTAGAATTTGGCCCAAGGCCCCTCTTTTTTGCTCGAGGTATAAAACACAAAGCCCAAGCAGAGCATGAGCAGTCCAAAAACAATTTTATCGTTGGTAAATAGCGGCGTAGTATCCTTTACCGCTTCGGAAAGAGCTAAGATCATTTAGTTGTTGTTTGCTGCAAAATACGATTTCCGCACGTAAAGCGGAAGCAGAATTTTTACAAGGCAATCAATCTTCAGACTCGTCTTTCTTCTTCGGCAGTCTTTTAGCCTCTTTGAGGACCTTATGGAGCATCCATTCGATCTGGCCATTGGTCGATCGAAACTCATCGGCTGCCCATTTTTCTACAGCCTTCATAAGGTCTTCATTGATTCGTAAAGCAAATGCCTTTTTCTTGGCCATGACTATTTTTTTACAAAGTCCACAATAATGGCGGTCAATTCAGTACTCAAGGGTTTCTCAGGATCATTGTAGGATTGCATATTCTCCAGTATTTCTCCTTCAATAGTTTTTAATATGTGATTCATGTTGGTGATCACTTCATAGCGCGCATCTGGCTTGGCTTTTGCCAAAATTTCAGCCTCACTCACCGCAACCTGAATGTCCTTGTCTCCATTGATAATTAATACAGGACAGCTCAGTTTGGCAATTTCTACTGCCGGGTCGTATTTCATCCAAGACAACATAAAAGGCTGCAATTCCTTTCTAAACAAAGAAGCGATAGCAGGGTTGAAATTCTCCGCAACACCTTTAGTCTTCATATCTTCAAAAGCTTGTTTAGCACTCTCACCCCAAGCCGGAGCTTGATTTTCCAATTGATCAATGATCACTTCATCTATGGTCTGCCCAGCACCTGCTAAAGAAATATAACCGTCTGCGCCTTGTTGCGCGGCCATCATGGCCACAAGCGAGCCTTGACTGTGTCCGGCTATATAGATTCGGCTGTATGCCTTAGTGTCTTGAAAGTAGGTCAAGACTGTCTTTGCATCGGCTACAAAATCATCAAAGGACAGTTCGGCTTCATTCAATTTGCCTTCGCGCAGCATGGGAAATATGCGCTTGTCGTATCGATAAGTCGCAATGCCAGCCTCGCTCAAACTTTCAGCAAACATGAGTAGAGAATTGTTCTTTAAATTCGATTGATTCCCGTCGCGATCCGTAGGTCCAGAGCCTTGGATCATAATAAGTAGAGGAACTTGAGAATTGTCGTCAGGGTGTAATAGCGTTCCCTCAATCAGCGGATTGATGTTGAGCTCTTCACTGATGAAATTTCCTTGCTGGGCTAAGGCCTGAGCGGTGAGAATTATGGAAAGTATGATGATCTTAATAAGCTTCATTTTGATCCTTTTTAGTGTAATAATTAATGACGGCTTCGGCCTCTTCTTTTTTACGGGTTCCGACAAGCACACGTTTGCCGTTTTTGAGTTCGATCTGAATCCCCAAGTTTCCGGAGACGTTGTAGGCCCTGCCCGTTGATTTGCTAAAACTCAGCCGATAACCCCAACCGCCGTACTCGCCAATAGGACTGTATTCACGGACGTATAAACTCTCAATCTCATCCCAAGACTTGCGGTTCATTTTGCCGGGAAGTGGCTCAAATCCGTAAGAGATCCCGTGCTCATCTATTCGCGTTTCTAGCCGTAGCAACACGAGCAGGTAAACGACCATCCCTAGAGTTAAGGCGATACAGCTGCTGATAATGATCAATGAGGAGGTGTCCACGTGATCCCATTCTGTTAGACTTAGTGCAGGCCAAAGGGTAACCAGTCCAACACTGATCAGTAATACTCGGAGCCAAGTCTGATTGAATTTTTGAGTTTCTACAAATACACGCATCTTAAGTGTTTAAAGTTCCGGTGTTCACAACAGGAGCTGCATCTTTGTCACCACAAAGGATCACCATCAGGTTGCTCACCATGGCTGCTTTGCGCTCTTCATCAAGTTCTACGACTTGTTTTTTGCTGAGCTCTTCTAAGGCCATTTCTACCATGCTCACAGCACCTTCAACGATCTTGTGACGGGCAGCAACAATCGCTGTAGCCTGCTGACGCTTTAACATCGCGGAGGCGATCTCATTGGCATAGGCCAAATAACCAATACGTGATTCAAGAACTTCAATCCCAGCAATAGCCAAACGATCGGTAAGCTCATTTTCTAAAGCTTGGTTCACCTCTTGGGTACTTGATCTTAAGGTGATCTCTTCTTCTAAACCTTCATCGGCAAAGTTGTCATAAGGATACATGCTGGCCAATTCACGCACAGCTGCATCGGTTTGAACGCGCACAAAGTGCTCATAATTATCTACATCAAAAGCAGCTTTATGAGTGTCTTGAACACGCCATACCAAAATGGTACTGATGTTTACAGGATTTCCCAGTTTGTCATTTACTTTAAGGCGCTCACTGTCAAAGTTTCTAGCGCGTAAAGAGATCTTTTTCTTAGAATAGAAGGGGTTGACCCAAAACAGTCCATTCTTTTTAATGGTCCCAACGTATTTCCCGAACAGCAACAGCACACGAGAACCGTTAGGATTGATCATAACAAATCCAGGTAACATAAAGAATCCTACAATAAGCAGTACAGCCATAAAAGGGCTGCGCAATGCTACAATGCCCGCAATGCCTCCAGCTATAGCAGCCAGGGTGATGAACAACATGATGTAGCCGTTCATAGGCACAATAATTTTTTCGTTTGTCATAGTGTTAGATTTAAAATGATATCAATATGATATAATAAAAGTATCACTTTTTTAAGTTTCGTTACACTATTTTCAAAAAATATTTTCTCGTGGCACTTGTTTTCGCGCATTTTATGACACAGCAAAACTCCATTCAACTGATCTGTCAAAATGGTTTTTGAAGATGTAAAAGGGCTGTGGAGAGAGTCTGCTTAGGCATGATTTTAAATGAGGTTTTCGCGTAAACTTTTCTAAGACTTTCTGCGTAATTTGCTTATACCCATGAAGCAACCTACGAACCTCACCACGTTTTTTCGCTTTGTGGCCGGAATATTAATTGGCGGACACGGAATCTACAGAATCCTCCTGCTGGAAAAATATACGGCCTTTGTAAGCGGTGAATTTGACAAGCTAATTCCTCCCGGAGCCTTGTCAGAAGCATTGATCATGATGTTTCCTTTCTTCGAATTCTTTGTCGGAGCTTTGATTGTGAGCAACTTGGTAATACGGGAAGCCTTGAATTTGGGAATTTACATCACACTCGTTATTATGGCGTTTCTACTCATAGGATCCCCGACCTTTCACATCTTTTATCATGTTGGGACCTTGGCTATTTTGATCTGGTTAAAGTCGGCCTATCGCGCTCTACAATGGACTAAATCAGAACTCTAAAGGTGAGATTTATTCTGGGGCCGACTTCTTTTTTTGTTTTTGGTATCTGATGTTGCCACAAATGCTGTGTAGCTCCTTGCATCAGCAAAAGGCTGCCGGAATCCAAAGTCAAACTATAGGTATTCTTTTTATTCGCCTTTTCTCGAAACCTGAAATTTCTACTCGCCCCAAAACTCAAACTGGCTATGACAGGATTTACGCCTAGTTCCTTTTCATCATCCGCATGCCAGCCGTTGGAATCATTCCCATCTCGATAGAGATTGAGCAAAACTGTGGTAAAATCTACTTCACAGACCTCCTTGAGTTTATCTTTTAGCATCAATAACAAAGAGGTAAAGGGCTTTGGATGCATGGTGATGTTGGAGTAGGAATAGGGTTGCTCGTTCTTGGCGTATAGCGCAGTAAGTCTGGGTTGAGCATACACTTTGCCGAATACCTTTATATCATCTTGTTGCCATGGAGTCTGTTCCAGCAGTTGATTAAATATAGATTCTGCCTGGGCTGCATTTATAAAATTGGGATAATAGATTGCCTCAGCACCATTGAGCGGGAGCTTTACAGGCTGCGGATTTATTTCGCTAAACAGATCAGACATACTGCCAAGCCCAATACATCAAACCAAACTGCAAGGGTATTCTTAAGATTAAAACCCATACCGGTAACTTCATACGTGCTTCTTTTTCTTGTAGCATATAAATATGAACAGGAAGAAAGAGAATAAGCAATACGATGATTCCCCAAGCAGCAACTTGGGTGGTACCATCACTGCTAATGAGCATAAGACCAAAGACCATTTCTAGCATGCCACTTACAATGATCAGTGTATCGTGTGCAGGCAGGTAAGGCGGCATGATTTTTTTGTAGATCTGCGGCCATTTGAAATGAGTGGCACCGCCCGCAAGAAAAATAACAGCCAGTAAATATTGATGCCAGGGAAAATTCATGTGTCTTTTTTTGCGTCTTTAAAATTACAAAAAAAGCCGCCCGTTAAGGCGGCTTATCTCAATTTGAAATTTACTATTTGATCATGTCGTAACTGCGTTTTATAAACTCAGTAAGTGCTTCACCTTTCAATAGGTTCTGAGAGAGTTTGGCCAAGTCAAGGGCTTGATTGATCAAGCGCTCTTTCTTTTTCTGGGTCTTGGTCTCTAAAATTTGCCCGATCAACTCGTGATTGGTATTGACTACCAAATTGTACATCTCTGGCATATTGCCCATCCCGAACATACCTCCACCAGTTTGCTGCATTTCTTTCATGCGGCGCATAAATTCTGGTTGCGTGATCACAAAAGGATTGGCCTCGGAGTCCATCGCTTCTAGTTGAACACTAAACTTGTCTTGAGGAATCACCTCAGTTAGCAAGCCAGAAAGCGTCTCTTTTTGCTCGTCAGAAAGTTTAGAAATGGTCGTGTCATCCTTTTTAATGAGGTTGTCGATATGATCTCCATCCACACGCACAAAAGAGGTGTTCTCAAACTTAGATTCGAGTTTTTGAATCAAGTGCGCCACAATTGGAGAGTCCAATAGCAGTACTTCGTAACCTTTGGCCTTCGCCGTTTCAATATAAGCGTGTTGCGCTTCTTGATCTGAGGCGTAAAGCACTACCAGTTTGTCGTCTTTGTCGGTCTGATTGGCTTTGATCTTCTCTTTGATTTCTTCAAAGGTGTAGTAAGTGCCATCTACTGTTGGATAGAGTGCAAATTCCTGGGCTTTGTCATAAAACTTATCCTCAGAGAGCATTCCGTACTCAATTACGATCTTGATGTCGTTCCATTTTTGCTCAAAAGCCTCGCGATCGTTTTTAAAGAGCGACTTGAGTTTGTCTGCTACTTTACGAGTGATATAGCTGGAAATCTTCTTTACAGCGCCATCGGCTTGCAAATAGCTGCGAGAAACATTCAATGGAATGTCTGGTGAATCAATCACTCCGCGCAACATGGTCAAGAATTCAGGTACAATTCCCTCTACATTGTCGGTCACAAACACTTGGTTTTGGTACAACTGAATGCGATCCTTTTGCATATTGAGATCGTTGCTCAATTTTGGGAAATACAAGATTCCCGTCAAATTGAACGGATAGTCTACGTTGAGGTGTATGTGAAAGAGCGGTTGCTCAAATTGCATCGGGTACATTTCACGGTAGAAATCTGCATAATCCTTTTCTTCCAGATCAGCTGGTGCTTTAGTCCAGGCTGGGTTTGGATTGTTGACAATACGATCAACTTCTACTGTTTCTGGTTTTGCGTCCTCGGCAGCGTCTTCTGGCAAAGGAAGCGTCTCTGTTTTGGTTCCGAATTTGATCGGAATCGGCATGAACTTGTTGTATTTGGTCAACAGTTCCATAATGCGTCCTTCTTCTAAGAATTCGGTGGAATCCTCAGCTATGTGCAAAATGATCTCCGTTCCGCGATCCGTTTTGTCATGTGCTTCTAGGGTGTACTGTGGAGAACCATCACAAGTCCAGTGGGCTGCAGGCTCATCTTTGAACGACTTGGTAATGATCTCTACCTTATCAGCAACCATAAAGGCCGAGTAGAATCCCAATCCGAAGTGACCGATAATCCCAGCTTCTTCACCTTCTTGATCTTTGTACTTTTCAATGAACTCTTCTGCTCCTGAAAAGGCGATCTGGTTAATGTATTTTTCAACCTCCTCTGCGCTCATTCCAATTCCTTGGTCAATGATGCGCAATTGGTTGGCGTCCTTATCGGCAATGATCTCGATTTGCGGATTGCCGTATTCTACCTTGGCTTCTCCAATAGAAGTCAAGTGTTTGAGTTTCAAAGTTGCATCTGTCGCGTTAGAGATCAATTCGCGTAAAAAGATCTCGTGATCGCTGTAGAGGAACTTTTTGATCAATGGAAAAATATTTTCTACTGATACGTTGATATTTCCGGTGCTCATAGTGTAGCGTTTTTCATTTTTTGACGACATACCAATGAGCAAATAAAATACCAAGCCGCTCTAGGCTGACAGCTTGTCATCAGCTGCCAAGATTTATCCTTAAATTTTGTTTAAAGTATTTTATTAAAGATTAAACATTTATTAAATTTGTACAAATTATCCACCCATGACTGCAAAGAAGAAAACCCTTACGGCCAACGAGATTACCACCAAGTATATGGAGTATGTGATGGAACACGAGCACGAGCCTGTTTCTGTCTTTAAATTTTGCAAGCACGAGGACATTCCGGAAGACCAATTCTACACGGTAGCTGGTTCTTTTGAATCCTTGCGCAAGTCAATCTGGAAGCAATTCTTTGACAACGCCCACGAGGTGATGCTCAAGGCTGACGGTTACGAAGCCCTTAGTGCAAAAGATAAGATGCTCACCATGTACTACACCCTCTTTGAGGTATTGACTGCCAACCGCAGTTATGTGCTTTACAGCCTCAAAGGGAAGAAGGATAAAATGAAATCATTAAAGGAGCTCAGCGAAATGCGCAAAGCCATCAAAGAGTTCTCTGGAGCATTGATCCAAGAGACGAATGATGAAAAGCAATTGCGGATCCTTAAACACCCGGTATCTATCTTTTCAGAAGGAGCTTGGGTACAGACGCTGTTCTTGTTGAAGTATTGGATGGATGACAACTCTCCAGGCTTTGAAAAGACCGATGTGGCTATTGAAAAGTCCGTGCGCGTGATCTTTGACGTATTTGAGACCACACCGCTGGAAAGCATTATCGACTTCGGCAAATTCCTCTGGAAGGAAAAAATGGCCTAAACGCTTGTGAACTGAACACAAACAAAATCCTACAATCAATGAAGACCATAGATAAGATCCCTACCAATAAATTACAGCGCGCCTCAAAGCTGGTAACCACGGGGGTCAAGGTTGGAGGCAACTATCTGAAGTATTATGGCGAAAAGCTCGTCAACCCAGAGCTTACCAAAGACAAGCTCAATGAAGACAATGCTGCAGATATCTACGACGGATTAAAACAACTCAAAGGAAGCGCTTTAAAAGTTGCGCAAATGTTGAGTATGGAAAAGAGTATTTTACCACGTGCTTATGTGGAAAAATTCTCCTTAGCGCAATTTTCTGTTCCGCCTTTATCAGCTCCATTGGTACGCAAGACCTTTAAGCGTTACTTTGGAGAATATCCAGAGACGCTGTACGATAACTTCAACGCTGAATCTGTAGCTGCAGCCTCTATTGGGCAAGTGCATAAGGCAGAGAAGGACGGAAAAGAACTTGCGGTTAAGATCCAATATCCTGGAGTTGCAGACAGTATCAGCTCTGATCTGGCTTTGGTAAAACCCGTCGCGATCAAAATGTTCAATCTCAAAGGCAAGGACTCTGCTAAATATTTTAAAGAGGTAGAGGAGAAACTCTTGGAAGAGACGGACTATGTTCTTGAGGTAAAGCAGAGTTTGGATATTTCTGAAGCCTGCGGACATATTGACAATCTGCGCTTCCCGAATTATTATCCGGAGCTTTCTAATGAGCGTATCATTACCATGGATTTCATGAACGGCAAGCACCTCAGTGAATTTGCTGCTCAAAATACGGATCAGGAACTGGCAGATAAACTCGGGCAAACCCTTTGGGACTTTTATATGTTCCAAATGCACCAGCTCAAAGCGGTGCACGCCGATCCACATCCAGGGAACTTCCTAGTGAATGAGGCCGGTGAATTGATCGCCATTGACTTTGGCTGTATTAAAAAGGTTCCAGAAGAATTCTATACGCCTTACTTCCAATTGGCAGAACCTGGCGCTATTGCCAATGAGGAATTCTTCGCTCAAAAACTAGAAGAATTAGAGATCATTAAAGACACGGACACTGCAGACGAGCGCGTTTTCTTTACGGAGCTCTTTAAAGAAATGCTGAGTTTGTTCACGCAGCCTTTCCATCAGGAGGTCTTTGATTTCTCTGACGAGCAGTTCTTTGGTAAGATTGCCGAGTTGGGTGAGAAGTACTCTAAGGATACAGATTTACGAAAAATGAACGGTAACAGAGGTTCCAAGCACTTCTTGTACATCAATAGAACCTTTTTTGGACTCTATAATTTGCTGAACGATCTTGGATCTAAAGTCCGTATAAACAACTTCAAGGCTTTTGCGTAAGCTGATTTAAACTACGCAAAAGCCTTGAGGCTTGTTTTTATTATTTACCCTTATTTAATTCTTAAAACTCTCTGAGCTCGTATTGAGTTCTTGAGATTTTCTATTCTTCACATAGGTTTCTAACCAAGTGTCTTGCTCCCAAAGCAGGTGCATGATACTTTCCTTAGCGCGATACCCATGAGATTCTTTGGGTAGCATGACCAAGCGTGCAGTCGCTCCTAGTCCTTTCAAGGCGTTAAAATAACGTTCACTTTGCAGTGGATAGGTTCCGGAGTTGTTATCAGCCTCCCCATGTACTAACAAGAGCGGCGTTTTCATTTTATCGGCATGCATGAACGGAGACATGGTGTAGTAGGTCTCCGGAGAATCCCAGTAGCTGCGTTGCTCACTTTGAAAACCAAACGGCGTTAGGGTTCTGTTGTAAGCTCCAGAACGCGCAATACCAGCCGCAAACAGATCGGAATGACTCAACAGATTCGCCACCATAAAGGCACCGTAACTGTGTCCGCCTACACCCACACGAGTTCTGTCAATATAGCCCATAGCATCCACGGCGTCAATAGCTGCTTTGGCATTGGCTACCAACTGCGGTCTAAAAGTGTCGTTAGGCTCCTGATCACCTTCACCCACAATAGGGAAGGCGGCATCATCCAAGACCACATAACCACGAGTCACCCAATAGATAGGCGAGCCATAATAAGGATAAATGAATTCATTTGGGTTGGTGGTGCTTTGAGAAGCGCTGCTCTTGTCTTTGTATTCTCTTGGATAGGCCCAAAGGATCATTGGCATTTTTTCCTTCTTGTCTTTGTCATAGCCAATAGGCAAGTAAAGGGTTCCTTCAAGGTCTAAGCCATCATCACGCTTATAGGTGATCACTTCTTTGTGAACGCCTTGTAAGCTTTTAAACGGATTCTCGAAAGAGGTCAAAGGTCTTAGAGAATTCTTCTTTTTAATGTTTCTGATGTAATAATTCGGATATTCCGTTTGCCCTTCGATACGCACCAGGATCTCTCCTTTTTTCATATCGATGGCAGAGTACAGATTCTCCAGTCTGTCGGTGTATTCAGACTGATACAGTCGCTTGGTCTTTTGTGAGGCTAGATCCATTTGATCCACAAAAGGGAACTGTCCTTCTGAAGTATAACCTGCGCCCATCAAATAGAGACTGCCTTTGTCAATAACCAAGGTATTCCAGCCCATTTCGTTTTTGCTCATCACAAACTGCCCTGGATCACTGTATTGATCCTGATAGTTTCTGTCTGTGATCACCTTAGGGTCCATATTGGGTTTAGACGGATTGAACAAATACGTCTTGGTGTTTCTGGTGTTCCACCAGTAGTCATAAAGTATGGCCGTTTTGTCATCGCCCCAACTAATGCCACTATAACGGTTGATGGTCTTAGTCACCATTTCTTTGCTTCCTGTAAAAGGAGCTGCCAACTGGTACACATAATCGCGATAAGGAACCTCAATAGCAGGGTCTCCTTCATCTTGAGCTTCTGCCCAATAGAGTGTGTTTGGTTTGTCGGCACGCCAGTTCAAATTGCGCTTGCCTTTGCGTGTCGCCATAAAACCTTTGGGTTGAACTTCGTTTAGTGGTACGTCATTTACTGTGGCCACAAAGTTTCCATCGGTAGTGTAAACCGTCTCGTCATAAGGGAATCGGCTGTAAGGCACTATGTATGAGAATGGCTTTTTGATCTTGGTGATCTTGATGTATTTACCATCCGGAGAAAAACTCATTCCGCGATACATTGCCGCTGGCAAGAAGTTGCTCACTTGTCCATTTAAGCTCACTTTTTTGATCTCAGAGATGGCTAACTGCTCAAAGTTGTGCTCGTCATTCGGGTTTTTAAGTAGATCCTGATAGGTTCTGTTTTGTGCTTTGGCACCGTCGCTTACAGAAATGGTCGGTCCGGTTGGTACCGCTTCTGCAACATTAATAAGTGCTTTTCTGTTTTTTGGGAGCATTTTTACCAAAAGTGCATCTCCCGCTTTAAACCAGCGAATGGCTCCACCCATATTGGCATTGACGCCCGCATCGGTCAATTTGGTCACCTTAGCAGCAGCAATGTCCAAAACCCATACTTCAACGCCTTTGTCTGTAGTATTTAGACAAGCGATCTTGCTTTCATCCGGAGACCAACTAAAACCACTTAAACGCGGATTGGCAGGCAAGCCGCTTACTTGAGTAGCGTCAGTATCTTCAGTGCGTTTTACCTTTAAGTTGTTGTAAAATGTGGTGCGGCTTCCAATGTTCGTATTTGGATTGATCCGCAGTCCGCCCAAGCGCATTTCTGGGGCAGAGAGTTCTGCAATGCTTTTAAAAGCATCTCTATAGATCAGTACGGCAAATTCTCCTTTAGAGTCGATTTGAACTGCCGGAGCTAAAGGAGCGTCAACGAGATCTAGAATTTCTTGTGGTGGTTGTTGGTATTCCAGGTTTTCCTGTGCCTGCCCATAGCCAAAGCTCAGCAGCAGTAAGAGTAGTAATAACTTGTTTTGCATGGTTGTGATTTTTGATAAAAAGGTAGTTAAAAATTTAGGTAAAGCGATGTTAAAACTTCTTATGCATGCATAGCAGTTAAGTGCTTGGTATTGGGGTCTCAACGCGAATAGCCGTATCTTTACAGACTAATTTTCATTTATGTATACATCACGAATCTCCGGCTTGGGTTTCTACGTTCCTGAGCATGTGGTAACCAATGACGATCTTTCTAAAGTAATGGACACCAACGACGCCTGGATCCAAGAACGAACAGGTATCAAAGAGCGTCGACATATTCTTCCTGGTGATGGTAACACCACCAGTGTCATGGGAACCAAAGCGGCCCGCATTGCAATCGAGCGTGCAGAAATCGATCCCAATGATATAGAACTGATCATCTTTGCCACTTTGAGTCCAGATATGTATTTCCCTGGAGGCGGAGTTCAAGTGCAAGATCAGTTGGGAATTGGAACCGTACCGGCCTTAGATGTTCGCAACCAGTGTAGTGGATTCGTTTATGCACTTTCTACGGCAGATCAGTACATCAAAACCGGAATGTATAAAAATGTGCTCGTGATCGGTAGTGAGAACCACAGTGGTGGATTGGATATGACCACGCGTGGACGTGGGGTATCTGTGATCTTTGGTGATGGTGCTGGAGCTGCTGTTGTATCTAGAAATGAAACCGGAACAGGAGGGATCCTTTCCACACACCTGCATTCTGAAGGAAAACACAAAGATGAATTGGCATTACAAGGACCGAGTACGGGTTACTGGGTGCCACAGATTCTTGAAGAGAATCCACAGGAAGACATTCCTTACTTCCCTTATATGAATGGACAGTTCGTGTTTAAAAACGCCGTTGTTCGTTTTTCGGAGGTGATCCAAGAAGGTTTAAAGGCCAATGGGCTAGGCGTAGATGATATTGCTATGCTCATTCCACATCAGGCCAATTTGCGTATCTCTCAATTCATTCAAAAGAAATTCGGACTTGCAGACGAGCAGGTATTCAACAATATTCAGAAATACGGAAACACTACTGCGGCTTCTATTCCAATTGCTTTGACAGAGGCATGGGAAGCCGGAAAGATCAAATCCGGAGACCTTGTGGTCTTGGCTGCCTTTGGTAGTGGATTCACTTGGGGAAGTGCCATTATTCGTTGGGCATAATTTGAACTCCCATATAAAATCGAAAACGCCCTCCAAAGAGGGCGTTTCTATTTTTGCTTCACGGGTTCTAATACTTAAATGGCTAATTCAAATAAATTATAAACCTTGCTAGTGAGTACTTATATAGACTCATAAACGGTGCCAATGTTTCATTTCATTTATGAGTTTAACGTTTTTATAACAGAATCAAGCAGTTAGAAGATACCTCCGCTGCCTTCTTTCTCGTCATTATCACGTCTTTTACGTGACTTTGCACGGTACTTTCCTCCGCCAAAACGGTAGTTAAGTCCCACAAAGACCGTATTGCTTTCCCAGTTGAACTGGCCTTGCTGCAAGAAAGGATTGTCTCCCACAAACTTAAAGCGCATGCTGTTAAAGATGTCGTTATAGTTTAAGCTGAAGGTACCTTGTCCGTCCCAAAGAGATACGCGAGCACCAAGGTTTACCATAACCATAGGATCTACCTCAAACTGAATGTTCTTGTTCTTTCCACGATACATACCAAAAGCGGTAAAGGTTACAGTCTTGGTCACTTTAAAGTTGTTGATCATTCTAAAGTTATAAGCCGTATTGGTAACCTCTACAGTATTGGTTTCAATATTGGCCGCCGTTGGGTTTTCAATACTGCTGTCGATTTGCTCGGTGATCCCTTTTTGTTGTTGGGAGAACAGATCAAAACTCGCGTTGAAATTCCACCATTTCGTTGGGCGGTAATTACTCGATACCTCAAAACCGTAAGCCGTGGTGTTGCTAAAGTTGTCAAAGGTCAAGATTACTTTGTTAACGTCCGTGCGGTCAATGAAAACTGCTCGGTTGATCTCGTCCTCAATGATTCTATAAAACACACCCGCGGTAATAGATCCTTTTCCAATATTACGCGTATAGTTCGTCTCAAAAGAGTTGGTGAACTGAGGCTCCAAAGTGGTATTACCAAAAGAGGAGATCAGTGGCGTGCTCCATTCACGGATTGGGTTTACTTGCCCAACACCAGGACGGTCCACACGACGGCTGTAGCTCACTTGGAATTGATTCTTCTCGGAAGGCGAATAGGTCACAAAGGCAGAAGGATACAACTGCACATAATCATTGGTAAAGGCTCTTACGCTGTTGGTATCCGCGCGAACCTCTACAGTTTCTGCGCGTGCACCTAGTTGCCAGCTCCATTTTTCGTAGTTCTTTCCAAGACTTACGTAAGCGGAATAAATATCTCGAGAATATTCAAAGACCGTGCTCGGGGTATCGATCAGATCGCCGTTGGCATTTAAGGTCTGTCCCGTGGAACTGTAATCGATGTCTGTATTGAACAGCCGGGCTTGCAGTCCAGCCTCCAACTTCATGCTTTCGCTCAATGGATTGGTGTAGTCCAAGTTTACCGTCAGACGGCTGCGCTCGGTATCCACAAAGTCCATGTAATCTTCCGTGGGACTGTTACCGCGGAATCTAAAATTAGCGTCCTCGTCGCTTTCAAAATCGTTGAAGTCGGCTTCTAATTCAATATTGTGACCTTCTTTAGCAAAGTCCAATTTATAGTTGAAGTTGTACTGCTGACTCATATTGTCAATGGCGTTGTCAAAGAGTTGACTCTGATCCAAACTCGGGTCGTCCAAGAAAAAGATGTTCGTAGTTCCATCCACTCCACCGTCAAATAAATTCTGATTGGTAAAGAAGGATAGGGTATTCTTATCATTCAAATACACATCCACACCTACCTTAAAGAGGTTGGATTTGTTGTTGTCTAAGAAGTTGAACTGCTGATCAGAATTGTCGTTCGGTCTAAAGACGTTTCCGAAGTTCTCATTCTTGGAATAATTCCCTCCGTAGCTACCGTAAAGGTTAAACTTTCCGTTTCTGTAGTTGAGGTTGACACCCGTATTGAATTTAGCCTGACGCTGATAGGTCAGACCTACATTGATGTCTCCGTTGAAACCGATCAAAGCGTTCTTCTTCAATACAATATTGATGATCCCGCTCATTCCTTCTGGATTGTACTTTGCAGACGGATTTGTGATCAGCTCGATCTTTTCAATAGAGGTCGAAGGGATCTGGCGCAACAACTGGGCTGCAGGCACATTGGTCAATTTACCGTCTACCATCACTTGTACGTTTTGGTTTCCGCGTAAGGCAATAGCACCAGTTTGTTGGTCTACGCTCACGGAAGGTAAATTGTTCATAATGTCTGAAGCAGTTGGTCCTGCGGTGGTCAAGTCTTTACCCACAGTGATCACTTTCCTGTCGAGCTTTTGCTCAATGGTAGTGCGCTCTGCGGTCACGACAACTTCATCTAAGGACTCTACGTCTTCTTCCAGGTCTACGCGCCCTAGATCAACCTTTCGGTTGGATCTGGAGATCTCAATTTGTTTGACGTAATTCTTGTACCCTATATATTGGATATCGACCTTAATCTTCCCTACAGGAATATCTTTGATCTCAAATTGTCCATTATCATCGGTGATGCCCCCGGTAATCACTTGGCCGTTCATGTCCATAATGGCCACGGTCACATAGGGGATAGGTTCTTGAAGGTTCTTATCGTACACTACTCCGCTGATAGTCCCAATCTTTTCTGTGTCTGGATTAGGGTTGGAATAGGCAAATAGGGGTAGGCATAGCAATAGCCATACTGCTAACTGTTTCATTTTTCGATTGTTTGATTGATGATGAATTTCACAACCCTTTCTAGCAGGCCTTCGCCAGAAAAAGTTATGTCAATAAGACTGCCCAGATTAATTCTTGTTACAAGAAATTTTCATTTTAACATTTATTATGCAAAAGGCCTTAAAAAGAACAAACCCGGTCTTGAGAAAGACCGGGTCTGAGACCTTACTGCAATAATTAACACTAACCATCAACGTAAAAAATTGTAGCAGTAAGAAAGAAATATTTCTATTCTATAGACGGAGTAGAAAGGCAGGTGTTACAGATAATTTCAATTTTAACGTTGTTTTATGTTAATTTTGAAAGAGGCGCCCAGCCTGCAAAGAACCTTATGGAAACAGCAAAGAATACAACTTTGGTTTTGGGAGCGAGTTTAAGATCGAATCGCTATTCCTATTATGCTATTGAGCGTTTAGTGGCTCATGATCAGCCGGTTGTAGCCATTGGGCTTAGAGCGGGAACAGTAGCTGGAATTCCAATTGAAACTACCCTAATGCCTTTTGAAGGAATGGATACAGTAACCCTCTATTTGAACCCGCAGCGACAACGACAGTACTACGATTATATCATTGGCTTAAAACCGAGACGGGTGATTTTTAACCCGGGAACGGAGAATCTTGAATTTGAAAATAAGTTACGCGCTAACGGCATTCTGGCCGACCGTGCCTGTACGCTCGTCCTTCTCAGTACGAATCAATATTAAGCCTAATAAAGTCAAGGCTCCGTTTAGAATAAGAATGAAGAATCCCCATTCAAAGTTTAAGTAGGCAGCAGATGCCCAACTAATGGCGTATCCCAAAAAGGGAGTGAGCACAGCAATGATGGGAACCAAATGATCCTTGACCTTCCAATTGGAGAACAACCCAAATGCATACAGACCTAACAAAGGTCCGTAGGTATAACCTGCATAAGTCAATAGTTTAGTAATCACACTTTCATCTGCTATTAGATATTTAAAGCCGATGATCACAAGTAGCAGTACAAAAGACATGGCTACGTGAACGCGTTTGCGAATCCTTTTGGCCTCTGCTTCTGATTTGTTTTCTTCGATATTTAGAATGTCAATGCTAAAACTAGTGGTCAAAGAGGTCAAGGCACTATCTGCACTAGAATAGGCTGCTGCAATAAGTCCCAACATAAACAGCGCTGCTATACCAATACCCAAGCCCGATTCAACCGCTACGGTAGGGAAGAGTTGATCCCGCACTGCGTCAATACCATTGTTCTGCGCGTAAATGGTAAGCAGCAGGCCAAGCGCTAAAAAGATAAAGTTGACCACAGTGAGTACCACGGTAAACCAGAACATGTTCTTTTGTGCATCGCCAATATTTTTACAAGTGAGGTTCTTTTGCATCATGTCTTGATCCAAGCCCGTCATTACAATAGTGAGAAACATACCACTGAGGAAGTTTTTCAGGAAGAAGTTCCCTGCTTTCCAATCGTCAAAGAAGAAAATTTGAGAATACTGAG
>NZ_JABSPU010000005.1:0-51177 GCF_013214815.1 Gilvibacter sp. | reverse complement strand
CCAAGCCCGTCATTACACTCGCAATAAAACCGCCGCTAATGAATTGCTTGATAAAATGCTGACCCGATTTCCAGTCGTCAAAAAAGAACATCTTAGAAAGATCGCTTTCTGCAATGGTGTTGGTGAGCCCGCCTAAGGACAAGCCCATATCCGAAGAAATGATATAAATGGCAACTCCTACCGCAATCAACATGAATAAGGTCTGCAAGGTGTCTGTCCATACAATGGTTTTAATACCGCTTTTAAAGGTGTAAAGCCAGATCAGAAGTATGGTAATGGCCACGGTTACGGCAAAGGGAACTCCGGTGCCACCCATGAACGGCATCTTGTCAAAAACGAGATATTGGAGCACGTTCGCAACCAGATAAAGTCTAAAACTTGCACCCACTATACGTGAAAGCAGGAAAAAAGAGGCTCCTGTTTTATAGGATTTTTCCCCAAATCTCACTTTTAAATAGCCGTAAATTGAAGTCAAATTAAGGCGGTAATACAGAGGCATTAGGATCATTCCAATCACGGCATAACCCACCGTATAACCCAGTACAACTTGAAAATAACTGCACTGTGAAGCCGCTACTTGTCCAGGTACTGAAATGAAGGTAACGCCGCTTAAACTGGCGCCTATCATGCCAAAGGCGACTACATACCAAGGCGATTTATTACTGGCTTTGAAGAAGTCTGCATTGCTGCCGCCTTTGTTGGTCAAAAAGGAGATCAGAATCAAAATTCCAAAGTATCCGGCAATTAAAAGAAGAATGTGGGTAGGGTTCATAAGCGCTAACTTGTTTAAAATGTATAACAAATCCAAATTTCGATTCGTATATTTGAAAGTCTTCAAAAAAATCAACCATGAAAAAACTACTACTACTTACCGCATTCGCGATCGTTGGGTGGGGCACATCTACAGTACAGGCTCAGGAGTATCTCGACATGATCGAGGCTGGAACCTTTACCATTGCAGAAATTCAAGACAGTGCGCAATCTCATTTTGATGAAGTGGGAACCGGACGTGGAACTGGCTACAAGCAGTTCAAACGTTGGGAGTATCAAGCATTGCGTTTGCAAAATGATGAAGGGTACCTAACTCAAGAGACTGAGTACATCGAAGAACTTCAACGCTTTGAGGCGTATTTAAACGAAAATCCATCTGCGCGTTCTGCTAGTGGCGGAACCGGCAACTGGGTGGAAGAAGGACCTACTACTTGGGATGATTACCAAGGGTGGAACCCTGGAATTGGTCGTGTGACCGGTTTTGCTGTCGATCCTACAGATAACGATCACATTGTGATTGGTTCACCAACTGGTGGTGTGTGGAAGACACTTAACGGTGGAGCGAACTGGATTCCATTAACAGATTACTTTGTGAACCTTGATGTGTATTCAGTGACAATGGATCCACAAGATTCCCAAACTTATTTCATCGGATCTTACTCTGGATTGATCTACAAGTCAACAGATGGTGGGGCAACTTGGGCACAAATAGGTACTGCTGGAGGTAGTTCTGTAGTGAACAAGATCTTGATTCACCCAACTAATTCAAACATTATGTTTGCTTCAGTACAGAATCAAGGTGTTTACCGTTCAATGGATGGTGGAGCAACTTGGTCTGACGTAATTCCTGCGGCTAGCCGTGGATACGATGTAGAATTCAAGCCTGGTGATCCTTCTGTGGTATACGCTTCAGGTAACCGTTTCTACAAGTCTACCGACGGTGGTGCTACTTTTAGCACGATCAGTGGAGGATTTACTTTTAATCCGACTATGATCGGAGTTTCTGCTGCAGATCCTGCTAGAGTATACGTTGTTCAATCCAACGGAAACCGATTTGGTGGTTTCTTTAGATCTGATGATGACGGAACAACGTTCACCAATCTTCCTCACGGATCTACAAACTACTTCGGATACAGTGTATTCGGATCAGATACTGCAGGGCAAGCGCCACGTGATATGGATATCACTGTAAGCCCAACAGATGCTGATGAGGTATTGATCGCTGGTATTTTAGTTTGGCGTTCATTTAATGGAGGTGCAGATTTTGAATGTACTTCTGGATGGGCTTTGTTTGAATCAAGCTCGTTTAACGTGGGATACTGTCACGCAGATGTTGACATTTTAGAATACGTTGGAGATAAAGTATTTGCTGGTACTGACGGTGGATTGTTTATCGCTGAAGATCCTCAAGCGACCATGTCTCAGACTTTTTGGACAGACCTTTCTTTTGGATTGGGTATTCGTCAATTCTATAAAATTGGAATCTCTCAAAGTGATCCTGTGATCATTACTGGAGGTTCTCAGGACAACGGTACTTCCGTTTATACAACTGCCGGTGAATGGCGCGATTGGCTTGGTGCCGATGGTATGGAAGGATTCGTTGATAAAGACAACAACAATTTCCTTTACGGAACTACCCAAGGAGGTCAGCTTTACCGATCTACAACTGGTGGGGTAACTTACTTTAACTTGAACGAACCTTCTCCAGGTGGAGGAAACTGGGTATCGCCATTTGAGCAAGATCCTAACGTAACTAACACGATTTACGTAGGATACAACCGTGTGAATAAGTCAACCAACTCTGGTGGTTCTTGGACCGCGATCTCTCAAACATTCCCAGGAAACTTGGATAATCTAAAGATCGCACCAGGAAACAGTGACATTATGTGGGCTTCAAGAGCGGGATCAATATATAAAACAGAAGACGGAGGAGCTACTTCTTGGAGCACCGTTACTGGAACAGTTGGAAGTATTAATGATATCGCAATCCACCCAACAGATCCTAACAAAGTTGCTGTTGCAACTACTTACGGAAGTGCTCGCGTATACGTAACCACAGATGGAGGAGCAACTTGGCAAAACTACAAGAAGAACCTTCCTAACTTTGCTGCACTTTCTGTAGTATGGGATAATACTTCTGTAAACGGACTTTATGTAGGTATGAACTACGGTTTGTTCTACATTGATGATACGTTCTCTGATTGGCAAATTTACGATACCAACATGCCTCACGTACGTGTAAGCGAGTTGGAGATCAACAACGTGAATGATCGTATTTACGCCGCTACTTATGGACGTGGAGTTTGGTCTTCACCAGTATATGATAACCCACTTAACGTGGCAGATAACACTTTTGAGAACTTGGTGACTTTATATCCTAATCCTGCACGTGATGAGGTAACTGTCAACTGGCCAACAAGCAGTGAGGTTGATATTGAGGTATTTGACATCAACGGACGTTTGCTGATCAATCAAAAAGACATCAACGTACAAGGTGCCTATAACTTGAACATTTCTCGCTTGAACAGTGGAGTTCATTTTGTGAGAATTTCAAGTGAAGGGAAAATGATCGTGAAAAAGCTGATCGTTAATTAAGACGAATCACTTAAATCATAAATAAATTGCTCCGAGAGGCCCCTGCGTTTCTCGGAGCTTTTTTATCTTTAGGGCTGTGGATTTTTCTTCGAAATTATTGGCCGAAGCCGTTGACGAAGTGTCGCTCTTGCCGGGTATTGGTAAGCGCACGGCTTTGCGTTTGGTTTTGCATCTTTTAAAGCAGCCGCAAGGTCAAACCCTGCGCTTAGCAGAAAGTTTAACGGCCTTGCGCAGCCAGATTCAGTTTTGCGATAACTGCCATAACATTTCAGACAGTCCACTCTGCGATATTTGTTCCAATCCCAATCGGGATGATAGTGTAGTTTGTGTTGTGGAGGATATTCGAGATGTGATGGCCATAGAGCACACAGCACAGTTCCGTGGAAAATATCACGTACTCGGCGGAAAGATTTCTCCCATGGAAGGTATCGGCCCCGGAGATCTGAACATTGAATCTCTGGTACAAAAGGTGGCAGATGGAATCGTCAAAGAAGTGATCTTTGCTATGAGTTCTACCATGGAGGGAGATACCACCAACTTTTTTATCTATAAGCAATTGGCACCTTACGGAGTCACTACTACAACCATTGCACGGGGCATCTCTGTTGGAGATGAATTGGAGTATGCAGATCAAGTAACCTTGGGGCGCAGTATACTCCAACGTATTCCATTTGAATCTTCGCTAAAAAATAACGGCTCGTGACCCTATCGGTTGTCATCCTAAACTATAATGTCCAGTTCTTTTTGGAGCATTGTCTGTACAGTGTTGTGAAGGCAACCTCTGGTATGGATGCTGAGATCATTGTGGTGGATAACGCCTCTCCAGATGGATCTGCAGAAATGGTGCGTGAGAAGTTTCCGCAGGTTAAACTTATTGTCAGTCCCAATAATGACGGCTTTAGTGCGGGTAATAATTTGGGTATCGCAGAGGCTAAAGGACAATATATTTGCTTGTTGAATCCAGATACCGTCTTGGGAGAGCAAACTTTAAGAAAAGCTCTAGAAAAGGCGCAATCTTTGGATAACCTTGGAGCTTTAGGGATCAAGATGATCGATGGTACAGGTTCTTTTCTTCCTGAATCTAAACGCGAACTTCCCTTGATTTCGGCCGCACTTAAAAAAGTGATCGGTTTGGGAGGTGGACGTGGTTATTACCAAAACGATATCGATGAAGATGAAGAAGGCGAAGTAGGAGTATTGGTGGGCGCTTTTATGATCTTTTTAAAAGAACGCTATTTGGAGGTAGGCGGTTTGGATGAATCCTATTTTATGTACGGAGAAGATATAGATCTATCCTACAGTTTCACCAAAGCTGGCTATGTGAACTATTATTACGGTAGCGCTACCATGATCCATTACAAAGGGGAGAGTACCGCAAAAGACAAGGCCTATTGGAACCGATTCTATGGCGCGATGGAGATCTTTTATAAAAAGCATTTTCCCAACAAAGCATGGGCACAGGGCTTTTTGAAGATGGGATTATTTGTATTGAAGCATATAGCGGCTTGGAGCTTTAGGGCCAAAAAGAACAAAGTACTTCCTGTCAAACAGCATTATTTGCTATCAGAACAATTAAGTCTCAGAGAAAAACTTGAAGGTTTGTCAGAATTCGAAAATTTGAGCACTTTGTCTAAATCCAGAGCTTTTGACGGTGCCCTAAAGCAATGTATGTTGGTTATGGATACCTCATATATGGATTACCAACAGATTATCAGGCTGATGCAGGAATTAAAAAATTCCGGGAATCGTTTTAGAATACATCCTAAACGCACTAATTTTATCATCGGAAGCGATTATAGCGACCAAAAAGGGGAAGTTGCGCAATGGTAAAATATTGCAAACTATTTAGTGACAGCCCGCTTTTTTGATTAATTTTGCAACGCAATACACCTTTCAACTCTATTTTTTGAGAATATGGCAAAGTTTGAATTAAAGCTCCCGAAAATGGGAGAGAGTGTAGCCGAAGCTACATTGACCGCTTGGCTTAAAGAGGTCGGAGATACCATTGAGGCGGATGAGCCAGTGTTGGAGATCGCCACCGATAAGGTCGATTCTGAGGTTCCCAGTGAAGTGGACGGAGTTTTAGTGGAAAAACTTTTCGAGGTAGATGCAGTGATTCAAGTAGGCCAGACCATCGCGATCATTGAAGTAGATGGTGATGATGCTCCTGCGGCTACACCAGAGCCTGCACAAGAAGTTGCTGCGCCTGTTGAGGCTGCTACAGTAGAAGAGACTGTTGTCACCGCTCAAGCGGCTGTTGCTCCGGCACAGATCAGCAATGATGGTGATCGATTCTACTCGCCATTGGTAAAGAATATTGCACAAACCGAAGGTATTTCTCAATCTGAATTAGATGCCATTCCGGGATCTGGTTTGGAAGGTCGCGTGACCAAAAACGATATCATGGCTTACTTAAAAAGCCGTGGAACTGCTGCTGCAACACCAGCAGCAAAACCCGCAGCACCTGCTGCCGCTCCTGCTGAAAAGAAACCAGCTGCTAAAGCTGCGCCTGTTTCTGTAAACGGAGAAGATGAGGTTATTGAAATGACCCGTATGGGCAAACTTATTGCGCATCACATGCGTGCTAGTGTGGAAACTTCTGCCCACGTGCAATCTTTCGTTGAGGTAGATGTGACCAATATCTGGAATTGGAGAAACAAGGTTAAGAAGTCCTTTGAGGCTCGCGAAGGAGAGAAGATCACCTTTACACCGATCTTTATGGAAGCTGTTGCTAAAGCTTTACGCGACTTCCCAATGATGAACATTCAGGTAGATGGAGATCGCATTATCAAAAAGAAAAATGTAAACCTGGGTATGGCTGCGGCCTTGCCTGATGGGAATTTGATCGTTCCTGTGATCAAGAATGCAGATCAACTCAACCTGGTGGGAATGACCAAAGCTGTCAATGATCTTGCAGGACGTGCGCGTAACAACGCTTTAAAACCAGACGAGATCCAAGACGGAACCTATACCGTGACCAATGTTGGAACGTTCGGTAGCGTGATGGGAACTCCAATTATCAACCAACCTCAGGTGGGTATCTTGGCTTTGGGTGCCATTCGTAAAGTGCCTGCAGTTATTGAAACACCAGAAGGTGACTTTATCGGGATTCGTCATAAAATGTTCTTGTCGCACTCCTACGATCATCGCGTGGTCAACGGAGCTTTGGGCGGAATGTTTGTAAAGCGCGTAGCGGAGTACCTAGAGGCTTGGGATACTAATCGCGAGATTTAGACCATTCTTTAAGGCTTTTTCTGTTTGGTTTTAGTGGGCGTTTCCCTCAAATTATAAGTAACTTTGTGGGATAATATTTCCCAATGCAGCTAAACCTTAATAAACCCATTTGTTTCTTCGATTTGGAGACCACAGGAACCAACGTGGCTCAAGACCGAATCGTAGAGATCTCCATTTTAAAAGTATTTCCTAACGGCAATAAAGAAAGCCACACCTGGAAGGTCAATCCGGGCGTGCCTATTCCTAAACAGGCAGCAGACATTCACGGTATCACTGATGAGATGGTTGCCAATGAGCCCAGCTTTAAAGAGTTGGCGCCTAAGGTCATGGCCTTGCTTAAGGATAGTGATCTTGGCGGGTTTAATTCCAACCGTTTTGATATTCCTTTGTTAGCTGAGGAATTGTTGCGTGCTGAGATAGATCTGGACTTGAAAAAAGCCCAGTCCGTAGATGTGCAAACCATCTTCCACAAAATGGAAAAGCGAACCCTAGGGGCAGCCTATCAGTTCTACTGCGGTAAGAATCTAGAAGATGCGCACTCTGCAGAGGCGGACACCAATGCGACCTATGAGGTCCTATTGGCCCAATTGGATCGCTATGAAGGTTTGGAAAATGATGTGAAGCAGTTGGCGGAATTCTCTTCCCATAAAAACTTTGCAGACTTTGCTGGTTTTGTTGGATATGATAAAGAAGGTCGAGAGATCTTCACCTTTGGGAAATACAAAGGCACTTTAGTAGAAGATGTCTTGGACAAGGAGCCCGGCTATTTTGGCTGGCTGCTTAATGCGGACTTTCCACTATACACTAAAAAAGTGCTTACCCGTATCAAACTCAATCGATTCAATAATAAATTGCTTTAGGTCATGAAGATCATCTGTATCGGTAGAAACTACACCAAACACATTGAGGAGCTTGCCAATGAACGTCCGGAACATCCGGTAGTGTTCATGAAGCCAGACACCTCCATCTTATTAAAGAAGAATCCTTTTATTATTCCCGAGTTTACTGAGGAAGTACATCACGAGGTGGAAGTTTTGATCAAGATCAACCGCATTGGGAAGCATATCGACAAAAAATTTGCCTACAAATACTTTGATGAGATCGGTTTGGGAATCGATTTTACAGCGCGCGACATTCAAACGCAAGTAAAAGAAAAGGGATTGCCTTGGGAAAAGGCCAAAGCTTTTGACGGATCGGCCGTTATTGGTAAATGGTTTGATAAAAACCAGTTTGGTGACTTGAACGACCTGAATTTTAGTTTGTTAAGGAATGATACCCTCGTCCAGGACGGAAATACCTCCTTAATGCTGTGGAAGATTGATGAGATCATCGAATATGTATCTAAATATTTTACTTTGAAGATCGGAGATATTATATTTACCGGCACTCCTGCTGGCGTCGGTCCAGTAGCCCCAAATGATCGTTTGGCTGGATTTTTGGAAGACCAACCAGCATTCGAGGTAAAAGTAAAATAAATGAACAAGCACTATTCTCCCGAAAGTCTTGATGCCCTCGCGGGTGGAGACGACGAATTTAAAGCTGTTGTGGCTCAAACCTTCTTAGAGGAGATACCTACTGATCTTCGAGCTTTGGAAGAAGCTATTGCTGTGAACAACAAAGAGCTGGCCTATCAGTTTGCCCACAAAATGAAACCGAACTTGGAAATGTTCGGTATAGAAGTGGTAGAGGACATTCGCGCCATCGAGGCTTGGACCAAAGCGTCTCAGCCTGTATCCGTAGTAGAAGATATTTTAGACAAGGTAAGCGGTATTCTCAATGCCGTTTTTGACGAACTCAAAGCAGATTTCAATATTTAGATGCAAGCAGAGATCATCACCATAGGCGATGAGATCCTTATTGGACAAATTGTAGATACCAATTCTGCCTATATCGCTACGGAACTCAACAAAATTGGAGTTCAGGTATATCAGATCACCTCAGTACAAGATGAACGCCAACACATATTGGACGCCCTAGCCAAGGCTAAGGAGCGCTCCCAAGTAGTGATTGTTACTGGCGGATTGGGGCCAACTAAAGACGATATTACCAAACAGACCTTCTGTGAATTCTTTGATGATCACCTCATTGAGAATGCAGCCGTTGTGAAGCAAATCCACGAGCTTTTTTCCACCTATGTGAAGCGAAAGCCTTTGCCGGCAAACCTAACGCAGGCCTTGGTGCCTTCAAAAGCAGTCATTCTACCTAATCAACACGGAACCGCTCCGGGAATGTGGATGGAGCAAGATGGTGCTGTTTTTATTTCCCTGCCAGGTGTTCCTTATGAAATGAAAGGTTTGATGCAGGATTCTGTATTGCCCAAACTGCAACAGACCTTTGATAGGCCTTTTATTTATCACAAGACCTTATTGACCTATGGCGAAGGCGAAAGCACCATTGCCGATAGAATAGAGGCTTGGGAAGACGCTTTACCTACGCATATCAAATTGGCTTATTTGCCTTCTTTAGGGCGGGTAAGACTGCGCTTATCAGCCAAAGGTAAAGAGCAGCAGCAAGTCATTGCAGAGGTTGAGGCTCAGATCAAAACCTTAATGCCTATGGTGGAGCACATCTTTGTCGGGTTTGAGGAAGATGGAGCCATAGAGGAATCTGTAGCTAAATTGCTCATTGAAGGCGGTAATACCTTGAGTATAGCAGAAAGTTGTACTGGAGGCCGCATTGCGCAAACCTTTATTTCGCGTTCTGGAGCTTCGGCTTATTTCAAAGGTGGAATCACACCTTATGAAACACAGATGAAAGTAAAGCTCTTGGGCGTACCTGAACAAATCATTAATGAGCACAGTGTAGTGAGCGCAGAAGTGGCTGCGGCTATGGCGACGCAAGTGCGGGAGTTATTCGGTAGCGATTACGCCATAAGCACCACGGGAAATGCCGGTCCTTCCTTGGGAGACAGCGCAGCCCCTGTGGGAACCGTGTTCATTGGAATCGCTGGTCCGGAGGGCGTTGTGACCGAAGAACATCGTTTTGGAAAGAGCCGCGAAAAGGTCATTCAAAGGGCTACTAATAAAGCCTTGGAGCTGCTTAGAAAGCAACTGGTTAAAGCCGCAGTTGTAGAGCAGTAAATCCCATCCGAAGAAAAAAAAGAGAAACTTTCTTAAAAAACACTGAATTCTCTTTTGCTCAGGAGATTTAATTTTTCTAAATTTGCACCCTGTTTAAAAATAACATTTTAAAGGAAAGCACCGATGTCAAGAGTTTGTGAGCTTACTGGAAAGAAAGCAATGGTAGGGAATAACGTTTCTCACGCCTTGAACAGAACAAAACGCAAGTTTGATGTAAACTTGATCAAAAAGCGTTTTTACATCCCAGAAGAGGATAAGTGGATTACACTTAAGATCTCTACTTCTGCTTTGAAAGATATTAACAAGCGAGGAATCTCTGCTGTGCTTAAAGAAGCCCGCGAAAAAGGATTTCTTAAAAAATAACACCTAAAGGTCTCTAACCATGGCAAAGAAAGGAAACAGAGTACAGGTTATTTTGGAGTGCACAGAGCACAAGGAGTCAGGAATGCCTGGAACTTCTCGTTACATCACTACCAAGAATAAAAAGAACACGCCAGATCGTATCGAATTGAAAAAATTCAACCCGATCTTGAAGCGCATGACTGTTCACAAAGAAATTAAGTAAGCACGGAGCCGCTGGCACCTTAAAACATTAATTATGGCAAAGAAATCAGTAGCATCCTTACAGACCGGATCAAAGCGATTGACCAAAGCGGTAAAAATGGTAAAGTCTCCTAAGACTGGAGCTTACACCTTTGTTGAGTCTATCATGTCTCCAGACGCCGTAAACGACTGGTTAAAAAAGTAATCAGCGCTTTTAGCGTAACGATATTTAGGGCTGTCTTTTTCAAAAAGACGGCCCTTTGTTTTTTGTATCTTTGCTAGCTCTTAAAGTCAATAATCAGAAGCATTCATGAGCTTTTTCAAGAAAATATTTACCAAAGAAAAAAAGGAGAATCTGGACAAAGGACTGGAAAAGTCTAAAGCCAGCTTTTTTGATAAACTCTCTAAGGCTGTAGCCGGGAAATCTAAAGTAGATGATGATGTCCTGGATGAGCTGGAGGAGGTTTTGGTTCGATCTGATGTTGGTGTGAACACCACTTTGAAGATCATTGAGCGCATTGAAGCGCGCGTCGCTAAAGACAAATACCTAGGCACCGACGAACTCAACCAGATCTTAAGAGAAGAGATCGCTGGTTTGCTTTCAGAGACCCATGACGACCAAAAGAATGATCCTTTTGGCTTGGAGTCTGAAGAGAAGCCTTACGTGATTATGGTAGTGGGCGTAAACGGTGTGGGTAAAACCACCACCATCGGGAAGTTAGCCAGCCAATATAAGGCTGCCGGGAAATCAGTGGTTTTAGGCGCTGCGGATACTTTTAGAGCAGCGGCTATTGATCAATTACAGATCTGGGCAGACCGTGTGAATGTACCTATCGTAAAACAAAATATGGGAAGCGACCCGGCTTCTGTGGCTTATGATTCTGTGGAGAATGGAAAAGCCAATGGAGCCGATGTAGTGATCATTGATACTGCGGGTAGATTGCACAACAAAGTCAACTTGATGAACGAGTTGACGAAGATCAAACGCGTGATGCAAAAGGTTGTTCCTGGTGCTCCGCATGAGGTGCTATTGGTCCTTGACGGATCTACCGGGCAAAACGCCTTTGAACAAGCTAAGCAATTCTCCGCAGCTACAGAAGTAACGGCTCTGGCCATTACCAAGCTTGACGGTACCGCCAAAGGTGGTGTGGTTATCGGTATTAGCGATCAGTTGCAAGTGCCGGTAAAATATATCGGGGTTGGAGAAGGGATAGAAGACCTTCAGATCTTTGACCGTTTGGAATTTGTGGATTCATTCTTCAATCAATAACGGCGTTGATCTTCTGCCAAAGCAGGTTGTCAAAGCCCGATGGTCCTCCGGTTGGCTCGCCAGCTGCCTCACCCATTCGGATGACAACCAGACCTTTGCTGGGCACCACATATAGCTTTTGATCATTTGCTCCTAATCCTGCAATGAGATCGTGTGGGGCATCAGGGATTAAAGCTCCGTCAAATTCTAAAGTACTCCCAGGGAGTCGATATTGATCCTTTCCATTTAGCCACCATAAATATCCATAGGCTGAATTAAGCTCTTGGGAGGTTTGGGTCATTGCTGAAAAATAGGATTCTGAAACGAGTTGATTTCCATCCCAGTTTCCCTCGTTTAAACACAAAAGGCCAAATCGAGCCATTGATCGGGCAGTGCTGAAATAGACTCTTGGAAACTTAAAATCGATCCATGCTCCGTCCATTCCAATTGTAGTTTTCAGATTTTGTTCGAAATAAGTATCGAAACCTTCTGGTATTGCTGCGTTCAAGGCAGGCTGTATTAAAGTATACATCGCGTTGTGATAATACCAGAAAGAACCAGGATCATTTAAATAGAAAAGGCATTCAGGTAGCGTACAATTGGTATTCGCAACGGTGTAATCTGCTCCTGTGGTCATAGTGATCTGGTCTTTTAGGCTTATTGCACTTTCTTGAGTCAACGGCATGCTAGTCCAGCCTTCTCCCAAATAGTCAGAAGTAGCATCTGAAAGGTCTAAATATCCTGAATCTTGCGCCATTCCAGTAACAAAGGCCGTCAAAGTCTTGCCTGCAGAGAACCAGGGATTGGATTCAAATTGAGAACCTCCGTTGAAATAATTCTCCAAAACGATCCTTCCATCCTTAAGGATCATAAAAGCCTTGGTGTTTTTCTCTTCAAGAAAAGTCAGCAGCTCTGTAATGGCTGTTTCGTTCCAGCCTATGTCTTCAGGAGATTCAATTTCCCAATCATTAGATCCGACCGGAGGAAAATAAAGTGATTGTTGGGGTTCAGAATCTGTATCGCCATTATCTTCCTGGATTATCTCCTCATCGGTAGTTGATATCGGTTCATCGCTATTGTTTGAACAACAAATAAGAGCAAAGCACAGAATTAGGGCAGCAAATGGCTTCATTTTGAAAATTGTTTTTTGCTTAGACTAATGTATTAAGATTTGGTTTAATTCGATGTACCTTTGCAAAACAAAAGAAACTGTATGCGCACCAAAAGCAGAAAGAATAATAAGATCAACGTAGTCACCCTTGGATGTTCCAAGAACGTCTACGATTCAGAAGTATTGATGGGCCAGCTTCGTGCCAATAACAAAGAGGTTGTTCATGAGGAAGAAGGGAATATTGTAGTGATCAATACCTGTGGTTTTATTGCAAACGCTAAGGAAGAAAGCGTGAATACCATCTTAGATTTTGTACAGCAAAAAGAAGATGGCTTGGTAGACAAGGTCTTTGTGACCGGTTGTCTCTCCGAGCGATACAAACCAGACCTCCAACAAGAAATTCCAGATGTGGATCAATATTTTGGTACCACCGAGCTTCCCGGCCTACTAAAAGCTTTAGGAGCCGATTACAAGCACGAACTCATTGGAGAGCGTCTTACTACCACACCAAAGAACTATGCTTATTTAAAGATCGCTGAAGGCTGTGACCGTCCGTGTTCCTTCTGTGCGATTCCCTTGATGCGCGGTAAACACCGTTCTACGCCGATTGAGGACTTGGTGGTTGAGGCAGAGAAATTAGCGGCTGATGGTGTAAAAGAACTTATTCTGATTGCTCAAGATCTGACCTACTACGGATTGGATCTATACAAGAAACGCCGTTTGGCAGACTTGCTTAAGGCTTTGGTGCAGGTTGATGGAATTGAATGGATCCGTTTGCATTATGCCTTCCCAACAGGCTTCCCAGAAGATGTCCTTGACGTTATTAAGCAGGAGCCTAAGGTGTGTAACTATATTGATATTCCGTTGCAGCATATTTCTTCGGACATTTTAAAGTCGATGCGCCGCGGGACGACTTTTGAAAAGACCAATGCGCTACTCAAGTTGTTCCGAGAAAAAGTACCGGGAATGGCTATTCGTACCACATTGATCGTTGGGTATCCCGGAGAAACGGAAGAGCACTTCCAAGAGCTCAAGCAGTGGGTGGCTGATATGCGCTTTGAACGTTTGGGTTGTTTTACCTATTCTCATGAAGAGAATACGCATGCCTACAATTTAGTGGACGATGTCCCTGAAGATGTTAAGCAAGACCGCGCCAATCAGATTATGGAGCTACAGTCGCAGATCTCTTGGGAACTCAACCAAGAAAAGATCGGGCAGGAGTTCAAGGTGCTTATAGACAGAAAGGAAGGTAATAACTACATAGGCCGCACGGAATTTGATTCTCCAGATGTGGATAACGAAGTCTTGTTAGATGCTACTCAGCAATATTTAAAGACGGGAGACTTTGTTCAGGTCAAGATCACAGAAGCCACAGACTTTGATTTGTATGGGGAAGTGGTATAAACATGCCTTGCAACTTTGTACATCGCTATTCATGGTGATTTTGTGCTGCTTTTCCTGTAGAGAAACTGAAGTACAAGAGCCTCAAGCCATAGAAGAAGAATCTTATATCTATACGGTAGAAAACCGCAGTAAAGGCTATGCAGGCATGTCCAGAATGTTTGCAACAGATAGTCTACTCTATATGAGTTGGGTGGAGCAAGTGGATACCTTGGCTATCTTAAAATACGCAACTTTAGACGGAACTAGTTGGTCAGCGGCCGAAACCATTGCTCAAGGGACTGATTGGTTTGTCAATTGGGCTGACTTTCCCCAGATTGCGGTAAACAATGGCTATGTGTTTACACATTACTTGCAGAAATCTGCGCCAGATACTTATGCTTACGATATTGTTTTTAAGATCAAAAACCCTACGACGGGATTGTGGTCTGAGCCCAGAAAGCTGCATACAGATAGTACGCAAAGCGAACACGGGTTTGTTTCAGTGGTTCCCTACAAGTCTGGCTTTATGGCGAGTTGGTTGGATGGGCGAACTACGGTGAATCGTCCGGATTCTTTGAGGCAGATGACGGTTCGCGCAGGAATTATTAACACAGATGGAACCTTGGGCCAGCAGTGGGAGTTAGACGATCGAGTTTGTGATTGTTGTAATACTGATATTGCCAATACTCCTGATGGTCCTGTAGTGGTCTATCGCGACCGATCAGAAGATGAGGTCCGTGATATCTCTATAGTGCGAATGATTAATGAAGAATCTTGGTCAATTCCTGAGACTGTGCACAATGACAATTGGAAGATTCATGGCTGCCCAGTCAATGGCCCAGCGGTGACCATGGCTGGAGATCAACTTGCAGTGGCTTGGTTTACAGCGGCAAATAACGAACCCGAGGTAAGGCTTTCTTACTCAATTAATTCAAGCCAAGAGTTTGGATTAGCTTATCCTGTGAACCGCGGAGAGGCAATAGGAAGGGTTGATGTAGCATCAGATACGCTTGGGAATACCTATACTATTTGTGTTGACGATAACGGCTTATCTTCCTCTTTAAATTTAAATGCTAAATCTTATGAGGAAAGCACTATTATCAATACCCAATTGACTTATTTTTCAGCAGAAAGAGCAAGCGGTTTTCCTCAAATAGCCGTTTTTAAAGACTATTTGTACATTTCTTACACGGAAACAGATCAAGAAAGCTCTGATATAAAAATGATTAGGATTCCTTTGAATCAAGTGGAGTTTTTAAAGCGCACATGATCAAAGTAATCATCATCGGCCACGGAATTCCTGAACCGCAAAGCACTGGGGCAGGGGTTTATATGGCACAGTTGATCGATCTCTTTTTGCAAGGTAATTATGAGCTTCATTTTTGTTCGGCGGCTGAGGCCACTGCCGAAGGCCTTCTCATTGAAAAGAACATTCCTTACACTCAGATTCAATTGAATTCAGACAGCTTTAATGCTTTCATCAAAGCATTGGATCCGCAGATCGTGGTCTTTGATCGGTTTATGACCGAGGAGCAATACAGTTGGCGCGTGCGTGAAGCTTGCCCTGATGCGTTGCGTATTTTAGATACGGAAGATCTGCATTTTTTACGCGAGCATCGCAGAACAAGCAATGACCCTAAACCGCCAGCAACACTTTCTGATCTGGCCAAAAGAGAGTTGGCCGCTATTTTTAGATCAGATTTAAGTTTGATCCTATCCAAACCAGAGTTCGACATCTTGACCAGAGCTTATCAGGTCCCAGAGGCCGCATTGCTGCATTTACCATTTCTTGAGAAATACATTCCTCAGCATACAGAATTAACAGCTTACGAGGATCGAAAGGACTTTTGTTTTGTGGGAACAGCCAAACACAAACCCAATGTCGCTGCCATTAAACAATTGGCGAAGCTTTGGCCGTCAATTTCTAAAAGACTTCCCGAGGCAAAAATGCACATATACGGTTCCTATTTTACCGATGAGCTCAAGCAATTGCATAAACCAAATACTGGCTTTTTTGTGCATGGTTTTGTGGAGGATGTGCAAACAATGCTAAAGCAACATCGCGTACTGCTAGCGCCTTTGGAGTTTGGCGCAGGACTCAAGCGCAAGCTCTTTGACGCTTGGTTGGCGGGTTGTGCTGTGGTGACCACTCCAGTTGGAATAGAAGGGATTGGAGAGGCCGATAAGCTGCCTTTTATGGTTGCCGATGACTTAGAAACCGACTTTATCAATCTAGCCGTTTCAAACTACGCTCAGGAATCCCAGTGGGATCAAAATTGCAAAGAGGGATTGGCTTTGATTGCCGAGTATTTCAGTTGGGAACAGCGAGCGTCAGCAGTTTTAGAGACGATTGAATCCTACGCTTTAAACAAAGAGGAGTACAGCGCGCAAAATCCTGTAGGGCAAATGCTTTGGCATCAAAGTTTGCAAAGCAGTAAATACCTTTCCAAATGGATTGAGGCGAAGAATCGCTAACTATTGCATCCGCGACAAATCCACTTCCGCAGCGATATATCCAAAACTGGCCCAATCATCTCCGTCTAAAATATCTTTTAAAATCATCATGGCCTGCTCCTGCTTCTCATTGAGATAGCTCCATCGGGCTAAACCATATTTCAGGGCAGAATTGCTCGAATTGATCTCCGCCTCAGGATTATAGAGCTCATCCAGCGGTTTAACTCCTTTGTAAAACAAACAGGCATTTAAATAAGAAGCATTTTCGATGACTTCTAATTCTTGTTTGATCGGCTCTAAGTAAGCAGCGATCTCATCATCACGCCCGAGTGCTTTTAGAGACAATACAATCCAATGCGTGGCAGAAACTAAACCATCATTGTTTTGGGAAAGCTCTAAACATTTCTGGTAGGCCATCAAGGAGCTTTCATAGTTGCCCTTTAAATAATGGGCTAGCCCCAAGTGATAAAAGATGTTTCCGTGTTTGGTGGTGAGCCTGATTCCCTCAGCATTAGGCATGCCGTCATCTTCCAAGGAATTGGTTTCATCCAAAATGACGTTTGTTGCCCGCTCGAGATCTGCAATTGCTTTGTCTAATTGCCGAATAGAAATTTGACGATGTCCACGGTGACGCAGCAGTCGGGAATTGTTTGGGAACTGTTTGAGCCCCTCAGAATAAATGTCAATCGCACCTCGGTAATCACCAGTATAAGCAGTGAATCGCCCGTACCAGATCAGCTTTTCCAAGTCTGTTGAATCTGCTAAATACGCCTGCTGCTTTTCAATGAATTGTGCTTGTAGCTTTTCTGAAACTGCTGACGCGTACAGCGTATCTCCAGTAAATGAAATGGCTTGGTAAAAAGCCTCTTTGGGTTCAGTTTCTATAGGTTTCTCTACGTTTTTTGGTTGGTCATTGCAGGCCCAAACGAGCAGGACAGTGCCAAAGGCAATTAGTAGTTGATGGATTTTCATAGCTCTAAGATACTAAGCTCTTCCCAGAAGTATGAGTTATGTCGTTAATTTTAAATACCTTAAAAAAAATTCTCGCCTCAGCTGTAACTCAGCCTCCCCACTTGGCGTCAGATATACATCAAACAATCACTAAACATGAAAAATCTAAAACATACTTTCCGGACTGCTTTGTTGTGCTTGGCAATCGTTGCTTGCGGAGGCTTAAAACTTCATGCCCAAGACCTGAAATCAAGCGTAGATAAAATGCTCGCGGCGCAATATCCTGCGGATGCTCCTGGAATCTCTGCACTAATCGCTAAAGACGGAAAGGTCATCTATAAAAACGCCTTTGGCTTGTCCAATATGGAACTCTCGGTACCTTTGAATCCAGAAAACGTTTTTGAGCTGGGTTCTATAACCAAACAGTTTACTGCCGTTGCCATTTTAATGTTGCAAGAAGCCGGTAAGCTCGATGTTCAAGATCCGATCACCAAGTTCTTTCCAGATTATCCAACAGACGGAAACGCGATCAAGATTCATCATTTGCTCAATCATACCTCTGGTATTAAGAGTTATACCGGCATGCAATCTTTTCAATACAATGCGCGCAAGGATATGACTCCAACAGAGATCATTGATTTCTTTAAAAATGAGCCCATGGACTTCAAGACCGGAGATCAATGGCTTTACAACAATTCGGGTTATATCATCTTGGGTGCCATCATTGAGCAGGTTAGCGGCACAACTTATGAAGCTTTCATTCAGGAGAACATCTTTGATCCTTTAGGTATGAAGCACTCGTACTACGGCAGCAAAACAAAGTTGATCCCAAACAGAGCTTGGGGGTATCAACCTACGGATAGCGGATGGCGTAATGCAGATTACTTGAGTATGAGTCTTCCTTATGCTGCTGGTTCTCTAATGAGCAATGTGGAGGATATGCTGATTTGGCAAGAGGCTTTGAATGATGGAAAGTTGCTGCCCAAAGAAAAACTGGCTGTAGCTTTCGTCAATACAAGCTTGAACAATGGAGCCCCTACCTATTACGGATATGGCTGGCAAGTCAATGAAGTTAATGGGAGTCCAAGTGTAGAACATGGAGGTGGAATTTTTGGATACAACACCTACGGACTTTATTTACCAGACGAGGATGTTTATGTTATTGCCCTGTGCAACTCCAATGGAAACTCTCCTACCGATGTAGCCATAAAGATGGCTGCTATGGCTATTGGCAAGCCTTATCCCGATAATTCGCAGGGAGTATCTCTTTCAGAACAAGAACTGCAAAAATGGGTGGGTGCCTATCTTTTTGATGCTGACGTAGTTCGATTTGTGACTTTGGAGAATGGACAATTGTTCAGTCAGCGCGAGGGAAGTTCAAAACTCCCTTTGATCCCAGCGTCTGCTAACGAGTTTTATTTTGAAGGGAGTACTATCAAGTACACCTTCTCCATGGGAGACCAAGGCAAACAGGCCGTGTTTGAAGATCGAATCAACAAAGCAGTTGGTGTGGAAACGGCAAAGCAAGCTCCTACAGCTCCAGAAGAGATTGATGTTCCTGCCGCTGTATTGGCTAATTATCAAGGAACCTATGAGTTACAACCGGGGTTTGAGATCCGCGTGTTTTTAGAAGATGAGAAGCTCATGGTTCAAGCCACAGGGCAAAGTGCAGCACAGATCTATCCGAGTGCCCCTCATGAGTTCTTTTTAAAGGTAGTTCCCGGCGCCCTAACTTTTAATGTGGATGGAGATGGTAAGGCTACAGGACTTGTTTTAAAGCAGGGCGGTCAAGTCCTACCCGCTAAGAGAATAGATTAAGCAAACAGGAATTATAAAAAAAGCCGAACATTGCTGTTCGGCTTTTTAGTTTTCTGTTTTGTTGGCTACAGTCTAAAAACGTTGCTGTTGACCATAAAGATCCCATTGACCAAAAGTAGCTTTCCGTTTTCCCAGAAGGAACGGAACATGGGGTTGTCAACCATATAAACTACGCTTCCGCGTCCCATTCTAACCTCTCCGAATACCAAAGAGTTTTTAAGCGAAGCCTTAGCTGCTTCCCCAGAGAATCCAGCGACGCTTACCGCATCGCCTTCTATATAACCTACATTGTAACCATTGTCTAAGTGTTGGAATGAACTGCTGCCTAGTTTGAGACTGTAGTAAGTATCTCCAAACCCAAAGGCCATCGGGTGGGAATCGTCCATTTTGATCTTGTAAATAGCACCAGTGATGAAGTTCTTTAAACTCTCGCGTTCGCGTTGATCGTAAGGGGTTAAATTGCTAGAATCGTCATCAGAATCGCTGGTGTTATTTTTGAGTCCGAAACCATCTTTGCCGCTAAAGGCATTAACTGCTCGACCTAAAGCAATGACCTTTCCTCCGCCTCGAATCCAACTTTTCAGGTCGTCCAAGGTATTACCATTGGTCACACTTCCGTACCAGCCTTCTGGCATGATCAGCACATCAAAATTTTGAAGTACAGAAGGTCTAAAGCTTTCCGTATTGATAGAAGTGATCGGGTAGTGGAGCTGCTGCTCAAAGAAGTGCCAAAGCGCTCCATAGCTCAATGAAGAAGTTCCATCGCCTTGCAACATGGCGATACGCTGAGGATTGATCAATTTAATGTCTGGCGATCCAAAATCAGGAGTTCTATCCGCAAAAGAGGAATTGGAACTGTATAAATAACGGTCGTATTGCTGTGCAACTTTAATTAGGTTTTGTGGAAAATCTGGATTGTTTCTGTTGTCACTTTTGGTGATCACTAAACTTCCACGATCAAAGTTATTGCCGTTCAGTTGCATAGGCTTTTCTGTAAAACGTACTCGAACCCCGGCTTGCAATAAGGCTGATAAGAAACGCGCGTCTTCCATACTGTTCCATTTGGCGATGTATCCAGCCGCAACAGTATTAACGGTTTCAAAGTTCGATCCAGGAGCGCTTCCGCTTCCGTTAACTTTTACCGTGCTCGCTACACCATCTAAGCCGTATGCATGTACAAGGTTCCAGGCCGTGATGTCATAAGTCAAAGGTTCTTCTAAAGCCGCATCAGGCTCAAAAAGTACTTTGACCATTTTGCCCTTAGGCTGATCAGTATTGATGATCAAGGCACCTTGGTTACTCACACTGCCTTTGCCTTGAGTGCTGTATCGATAACCTGTAGCCGAACCACTGCTTCCAAAGCTGTACTTGATTTCATGACGATCCAACAACTGAGTCAGGGCGTTTATATTATCCGCATTACCGGTGAGCACAAAGCTCTTGTATTTCAAATTCGAATTGTTGAAGAACTTTTGGAATTCATCGTTGAGTTTGGCTGCGTTTTTAGCGCCCATTTCCACTGTAGAAAGCCCTGTAGTGGTGTGGTGCATAACGCGATCTAATAAAGTGAGTTCATAGCCTTCATCAGTATCAATCCCCAACCCAGCACGTCCGTGACCGGCTTGCTCGTAAGTCATTCCAATGGCACCCATAAAGGTAGGATAGGTGTCTCCATAACTTGGGTAAAGCAAGTCAAATCGCTCTCTTGAAAAGAATAGCCAACCTTCACGGTCAAAGTACTTGGCATGGTTTCTACCGATGGCTTCTTGAAAGTCGTACTGCCAATCACTAATGATCTCGTGATAAGGCGCAGCGGCCGGAGCAAAGTAATATGGCTCGTTGATGCCTTGTTCGTGGAAATCCACATGAATGTGCGGCATCCATTGGTTGTATATTTTTAGACGTTCTTGAGATTCTATTTGCGAGGCCCAAGCCCAATCGCGGTTCAAATCAAAAAGGTAGTGGTTTGGGCGTCCTCCTGGCCAAGGCTCATTGTGCTCGGTAGCAATTTGAGCGCTGTTATACGGTGTGGCCTTTACTTGGTTGTACCAGTTCGCGTATCGATCACGGCCATCAGGGTTGACGCAGGGATCTATAATAACGATGGTGTTTTGTAGCCAATCTTGCTTTTCGGTAATGAGCTTGTAAAGGGTCAACATAGCTGCTTCTGTGCTGGAGGCTTCGTTCCCGTGAACATTATAACTCAGCCAAACAATGGCAACTTCTGGATCTGCACTTCCACTAGCCAGACCAATACTTTTTAAGTTATCGGTTCGGATCTGATCGATCTTTGCCAAATTCTCAGGTGTAGAGACCACGGCATAAGTGAGCGGTCTGCGTTCATAGGTTTTTCCGTAGGTGTCGTATTGCACCATAGGGCTTTGATCTGCCACATGGTTGAAATAGGCCACAACATCGGCATGTCTGCTAAATTGTGTCCCAACGGGATAACCTAAAAACTCTTCTGGGGATTGCACTTGAGCCTGTCCAATTAGGCCCACAAACAATAAAAATAATAGGGTGATGCGTTGCATTGATTGGTTGTTAAAATAAGCTTTAAAGCTACGAAAATTGGGGCAAAGCAAATGGGCTCTAAAGGGAACATTAACGAATCTTTTAGAATCGATAGAAGTGAAGTTCGTATTTTTACCCTCCAATTGGAGCCAACCCATATGTCCGCAGTTTACGTACCCTATTCCCAGACTGGTTATTTTTCAAAGACCATATGTGATTATTTGGGGCAAGAACAGGCCGTAAGACCGTTCTACCACAGATTCCCGTCACTTGAGGCTTTATCCGATCAGATTCAAGAAAAACAGGCAACAGCGGTATGTGAACCAAACTGGCGTAAAACCCTTTCTGAAAGCTTGATGGCAGCCTACGGATCTGTCTCGATTAGCGAGGCTACCGCTGATAATATAGAATCACTCAAGCAATCAAATACCTTTACCATTACCACGGGGCATCAGTTAAACCTATTTACTGGGCCCTTGTATTTTTTATACAAGATCGTTTCGGTGATCAACTTCTGTAAGCAAGCTAAACAGACGTATCCTGAGCACAATTTTGTTCCTGTGTATTGGATGGCCACGGAGGACCACGATTTTGATGAGATCAACTACTTCAACTTTAGAGGGAGTAAAGTGGCGTGGAATCGCCAAGATGGTGGAGCCGTAGGCGATCTTTCTACGGAAGGACTTCAGCAAGTCAGTGAGGTGATTGGAGCGGCCCTGGGAACGAGTATTCAAGCAAGCTTTTTGCGAGAGCTCTTTGAAAACGCATATTTAAAACATGACGATCTGGCCACGGCAACACGATACTTAGCCAATGCCTTATTTGCCGATCAAGGTTTGGTAATCGTAGATGGTAATGACCCAAGACTAAAAGCTGCTTTTGTACCTTATGCTAAGCAAGA
This sequence comes from Gilvibacter sp., assembly GCF_013214815.1. GTDB lineage: Bacteria > Bacteroidota > Bacteroidia > Flavobacteriales > Flavobacteriaceae > Gilvibacter. The sequence goes on along the minus strand of NZ_JABSPU010000005.1, from coordinate 28,573 downwards.
ACTCTTAGCGCAGAAGGGACATGAGGTTATTAGTGCTACCACTACGGATCTAGTTGCTGCTGGATATAAGGAGCAGGTGCATCCTCGGGAAATCAACTTATTCTATTTGGACCAAGGCTTGCGCGAGCGAATAGTTCAAGTTGGCGATCAGTACGTGATCAACGATACCGATTTGTCTTTCTCAGTAGCAGAAATTTTGGCAAAGTTAGAACAGCATCCGGAGCAATTTTCTCCCAATGCGCTCTTGCGTCCATTGTATCAGGAAGTGATCTTGCCCAACCTCTGTTATATTGGAGGGGGTGGTGAATTGGCCTATTGGCTGCAGTTAAAAGATTATTTTGAAGCTGTAGGTGTGACTTTCCCAATGCTGATGTTGAGAAATTCGGCCTTACTCATCACAGAAAAACAAATGGGTAAATGGGAGCGTTTGGGACTAGACGTTGCCGATCTCTTTAAAAAGCCAGAGGCTTTGGCTTCTCATCTGGTCAAACAACACAGCGGTTTGCCCTTGGATTTTGAGCCGCAGAAGGCGCATTTGAAAAAACAGTTTGAAGCCCTTTACGAACTTGTAAAACAGACCGATCCTTCCTTTGAAGGTGCTGTTGCTGCTCAGGAGAAAAAACAGATCAATGGGCTAAAAAACTTAGAAAAGCGACTCCGTAAGGCGGAAAAACGAAACCACAACGATCGCATTGCACGGGCTCAAGAATTAAGAGATGCCGTGTTTCCTGCGAACAATCTGCAAGAACGCAAAGCCAACTTTTCTGAATTCTATTTGGAGGCCGGTGATGGGCTTATTCCACTGCTCTTGGAGCAATTGGATCCCTTTAAATCGGAATTTTCTGTAATTCGTCTGTAAGTGTTGATGAGTAGTTAATTTTTTTGACAGACTTTTTTAGCGAGTCGTCAAATTTCAACTACTTTTGCACATGCAAAACAACGTACTTATCCTCGATTTTGGTTCGCAGTATACACAACTCATCGCACGTAGAGTTCGCGAACTTAATATTTACTGTGAAATCCACCCGTATCACAAGGTTCCAGAGAATTTAGATCCTTTTAAAGCCGTAATCCTTTCCGGGAGTCCGTTTTCGGTTCGTGGAGAAGATGCCCCGCATCCGGATCTCTCTAAGATCAAAGGGCACAAACCCTTACTAGGGGTTTGCTATGGAGCGCAATATTTGGCGCATTTCCACGGGGGTAATGTAGCACCTTCAAATACCCGTGAATACGGTCGCGCGCGCTTAGCAGAGATCACAGATATCGAAGCTTTGTTTACCCATATTGAAACCGGTTCACAAGTCTGGATGAGTCACAGTGATACCATTGCAGAACTTCCAGAAGGAGGTGTGCGCTTGGCTTCTACGCATGACGTGGCCAATGCTGCCTACAAGATTCAAGGAGAACCTACATATGCTATCCAGTTTCACCCCGAGGTGTATCACAGTACAGACGGAAAGCAACTCTTGGAGAATTTCTTGATCCATATTGCAGGGATCAATCCAGATTGGACTCCTGCGCACTTTGTAGAAACTACTGTTGAAGAGCTCAAAGAGAAGTTGGGAGAGGATAAAGTTGTGTTAGGATTGTCTGGAGGTGTGGATTCCAGTGTTGCTGCAGTTTTATTGCACAAGGCCATTGGGAAGAACCTCTATTGCATTTTTGTGAACAACGGTCTTTTGCGTAAAAATGAATTTGAAAGTGTCCTAGAGCAGTATCAAGGGATGGGACTCAACGTAAAAGGAGTTGATGCCTCGGCACGCTTTTTGGATGCCTTGAAAGGAGTAACCGATCCGGAGGCCAAACGCAAGGCTATTGGACGCGTGTTCATTGAAGTTTTTGACGATGAGGCCAACCAGGTAGAAGGCGTTAATTGGCTCGGACAAGGAACCATTTATCCTGACGTTATTGAAAGCGTTTCAGTAAACGGTCCTTCTGTGACCATTAAATCACACCACAACGTGGGTGGCTTGCCGGATTTTATGAAATTAAAAGTGGTAGAGCCGCTACGCATGTTGTTTAAAGATGAAGTGCGTCGGGTAGGATCTCAATTAGAGATCTCTCCAGACATCTTGGGGCGTCACCCGTTCCCGGGACCTGGTTTGGGGATCCGTATTCTGGGCGATATCACCTCAGAAAAAGTACGTATCTTACAGGAAGTAGATCACATCTTTATCGACGGTTTGAAAAAATGGGGTCTCTACGATAAGGTATGGCAAGCAGGAGCGATTCTGTTACCCATACAATCTGTTGGTGTAATGGGAGATGAACGCACCTATGAACAGGTAGTTGCATTGCGCGCTGTAGAATCTACAGACGGAATGACTGCCGATTGGGTGGATTTACCACATGACTTCCTGCAGGAAACTTCCAACAGCATAATAAATCGAGTGAAAGGCGTTAATAGAGTAGTGTATGACATCAGTTCTAAACCGCCAGCAACTATTGAATGGGAATAATGAAAGGAATTAAAATTGGATTTTTGCTGTTCTTTGTAGCCCTCACTACTGCAGCTGCAGCACAGACCAGTTACAAAAGTCACAACGTAAAACAAGGAGAAACGGTTTACAGTATTGCCAAGCAATACGGAGTGACCGAGGAAGCTATTTATCGTTTGAATCCAGATGCTCGTCAAGGCATACAGGAGAACAATATTTTGATCATTCCATCAGAATCAGATCAAACGAACTACAGCGAACAAGTTGTCGATTTTAAAAGGCACCGCGTAAAGCGTAAAGAGACACTCTTTAGCATAGCCAAGAAATATGGAGTCACGGTAGACGACATCAAAAAATACAATAAGCGTCTTTATTCTGAAGAGCTTCGAAAAGGCGACAAGATCATGATTCCTGTGCTTACCCGCACAGTTGTGGTCACTACGGATACCAACACGGGCAATACTGGAAATACAGGAACTTTACCAGACAATACTACCGTTAAGGATACGACCAAAGTTCACACGGTCTTGCCCAAGGAAACCAAATATGGTATCGCTCGCAAATATGGAATCAGTATTGCAGAGTTAGAAGCATTAAATCCGCAGATCGGTGACACCCTACAAATGGGAGCTGTACTAAAAGTGCCGCAAAATGAAGTGGTTGCAGATGCTACTGTAGATGATTCCCTCTATGATTTTTACGAGGTACAACCCAAAGAAGGATTTTACCGCTTAAAGGTGAAGTTCGGATTAACAGAGGATGAGATCGTTGCTTTGAACCCATACGCCAAAGATGGCCTAAAAGCTGGGATGATCCTAAAATTACCTAAAATGGGTGATGCTGGTACAGAGGCCAGTGCCAATCTGGTCAATCTGGAATATCAGATCTCCAATTACGATACCAAAAAATTAGTGGTTATGTTGCCTTTTGACTTGACCAAAGTCTCGAGAGATTCTGTAGAGGCCAATGAAGATTTGCTCATCAACAGCCGTACTTTAAATATTGCTTTAGATTTCTACAGCGGGGTTTTAATGGCTGCTGATTTTGCAAAGGACAAAGGACTTTCTGTGGATCTGCAAATACTCGATACGGAAGGCAAATCGTCTAAGGTCAGTCAATTGATCGCGCAAGGGAATTTTGATGAGGTGGATGCTGTAATTGGTCCACTCTTTCAAAAGAACGCAACCAGCGCGAGTAACGCCCTACGCAGAGCAGATGTTCCTGTACTTTCACCGTTGAGCAATCAACAAGCTAATGGCGGCCGCAATTTTTTCAATACAGTACCTTCTGAGGCTTTCTTAGAAGCGCGAATGATGGAGTACTTACAAGCCAATAGTGCAGGGAAAAATATGATCATCATTGCCGATGCTAAAAAGGCGCGTGAAAAGAATATGCTGCGCAATGCATTTCCAAACGCCAAGGTGCTTGACCCGCGTGAGGAACAATTCCTTTACGTGGTGGATATCCAAGATCAGCTAGATCCGATTGCAGACAATTGGGTGGTCTTAGCTTCAGATAATCCAGTGCTGGTCAGTAATGTGATTGGTTTACTCAATGGGCTTCCTCCAGACAAGACTGTGCGCTTATTTACTTTGGACAAATCCGATGCCTATGAGTTTGAAGATATTCAAAACTCAAATTTGGCGCGTTTGAAGTTTACTTATCCTTCTGTGTATCGCAGTTTTGACTATGACAATCCGGAGGCTTTTGTAACCAGTTATAAAAACAAATACGGGGTGTATCCAAACCGTTTTGCGATACGTGGATTTGACGTGACCTACGATTGTTTATTGCGTTTAGGTATGTCAGAATCCCTCTATGATGCGATTGACTTGGATGGAGAAACGCAGTATGTGGGGAATAAGTTCTATTATGTTCGAAGCGGAAGCGGCTATGCCAACAATGCTGGTTATATCATGATGTACGGAGAAGACCTAAAACTTATCGAAGTAGAATGAGCACAGCTAAAGTGACCTATTTGGGTGGTTTGAGAACCCAAAATCAGCATATAAAATCAGGTGGAGAATATTTTACCGATGCTCCTGTAGACAATCACGGTAAGGGCGAGGCCTTTTCGCCTACAGATACTGTTGCCACTGGCTTAGCCAATTGTATGCTTACCGTTATGGGCATTAAGGCGAATCAAATGGAGGTCAATATGGAAGGCAGTTATGCTGAGGTTACTAAGGTAATGGCCAGTGACCCGCGTCGTATCTCTGAAATTCATGTACAACTGCACCTACCTGCTGACTTGGATGACAAGGCCAAAACTATCTTACAACGTACCGGAGAGACCTGCCCGGTGCATTACAGCTTGCATCCAGACATCCGCAAAGTGGTGAATTTTCATTGGGATCTTTAAAGAGAACTCAATAATGAGAGCTGCTCCACGTTATTGAAGTATGCTTAGATTTTTGTCAATCAGCCTTTGTTTACTACTTTTTGTTGCTGCAGATACTGCAGAAGAGCGTATTGCCTGGAGTGAATCCTATAAACTTTCTTGGAGCGATTTTAAAGGAACCCCCAAAACGGGCAACACCTTTGTGGCTAGTACCAGTTCCGGTTTGTCATTCTCTTACGGATTCAAGACCATTAATGGAGTACCCACTGACGAATTCACCTTTGAAGTTGAGGCTTATTTCTATCCGCAGAACTCCTGGTACGATCCAGACCGTGTGAGCCCAAGAGTATTGCAGCACGAACAAACTCATTTTGACATTACCGAATTACACGCGCGCTTGTTGCGCAAGCGTATTGCTGAGTTTAATTTTTCCTCAAACATTAAAGACGAGCTAGACGCGCTCTATGATCAGGTTGAACGTGAGCGTCGTGAAATGCAATCCCGATATGATCTGGAAACAGACCATTCTGTGATCCGAGATCAAGAAGCTGCGTGGGTGGCTCGTGTTCAAGAACTGCTAAAACAATCTGTAGCTTGGAAAGAGTAGATCCGCAAAAAGAGCACCTCATAGCATTAGCCAACTACAAGATGCCCTTTGGAAAATACAAGGATCGGTATTTGATCGATCTGCCGGAGGCCTATTTGGTTTGGTTTCGTCAAAAAGGATTTCCTGCAGGAAAGTTGGGGCGTTACTTAGAAGAAGTCCACGAACTTAAGATCAATGGTTTGGAACCCTTACTGCGCAAACTTCAAAGACTCTAGACGTTATTCGTTTAAATTGAATCGGAACTCGCGACGACCTTCCTTAAGCAGCATGGTCTTATTTTCCACATTGAACATAAATTCTAAACCAGCGTCTTTGGCCAAATAATGATGCTCATCAATGAGTACAAGTGCTATTGGCGTGCGCCCTTCTGCCTGTGCTTTGAGTTGATCGGCCTCCCAAAAGATCGTAATGGGTAAAGGAAAATCAGAGCTTGAATAGGCTCCTGCGTAGAGCTGCGAGGTCTCACTGCCTCGTTTAGACTCAAATTCTGGGAGCTCGTATTCCATTCCAAAGAAGATCTTTGCCGCCCCAATCATTACCTGGGTTAAATTGGTGTACATATAATTGCTCACCGCACTGATCGTTATTTTTTGATCTGGGAAATGGGCTACCAAACTTTGAAATCCATCTATACTGCCGCTATGGCCATAAGTCTGAATCCCCTCAAACGGAAAACCCATGATTCCCAAACCAACATCCTCTCTGGTTTGTATCATCATTTTCAATGTATTTTCACTAACCAGAGCACCACTAAAAAGTTGTGCGTAAAAGCGACTTACATCCTTTGCAGTAGAAACGATCCCTCCCGCACCCATGGGTGCATTTAAGTGGGTGTGTGGACTTATCTGCTGCCAAGCCTCATCCTCATAATAATAGGGTAGCGCTTCATTATTGTCTGCTTGGATACTTCCTCCAAAACGAGTTTCTGTTAGACCGAGCGGAATGATAATTTGCTTCTCCAGAACAGCTCCGTAGTTCATTCCGTAGGCATCCTCCAAAATAAACGAGAGCAATATGTAGTTAGAATTGGAATAAGAAACTTGCGCTCCAGCATCGAATTGCGGAGTTCCAGCGGCAATTCTATTGATCATTTGCTCACGGGATTGGGCGCTGTAGATCCAAGTTCTCAATTCAGGATCATCAGTAATGTTGTAAATGCCGCTGCTGTGTTGCAAGAGATCCTTAATACGAATCTCGCCCGCATTTGGAATCTCCGGGAAATATTTGGCTAGCGGATCCTCAAGACTGAGTTTCCCAGCTTCTACCAATTGCATGATTAGGGTAGCCGTAAAACTTTTGGAAATCGAACCGATGCGGTATTTGGTTTGTGTGTTCGCTTTTTGATTGGTCTGGACATTGGCAAAACCAAAGGCATTTTGGTAAACTTCTTGGCCAGAAACCATAAAGGAGACTTGTCCCATCCCTTTATTATTGGCTTCCAATAGTTGGAAGTATTGATCCAGTTTTGCGCGATCAAAACTTTGCGCAAGGGCAGTGCCGGCTATAAGTAAGCCACAGAGAAAAATTCTGAACATGATAATGAGTTTAAGTACAAGGGAGAACTGCTTTAATCTATCTAAAACAGAATTACTCCCTTGTGGTTAGGTAAAAATTGTGGTGAACAGCTTTATTCAGCTGCTTCAGCTTGGCGTTCTCGCAATTGGATGAGAATGATCCCAGTACGAGCAAATAGGAAGACAATAGCTCCTAAAAAGGTAGGGAGGAAGGTGCGTTTAAGGCCTCCGGCAACTATATTCATGGTAACACCATCAATGAATTCAATGGTGTCTAAGGCCTCGATCAGTCCTAAAACTTGACCTAAAATTCCCCATACTAATGCAAAGAGCCCTAAAGACTGTAGGAGATTTTTAGATTTTTGACTGTTGTTTTGACTGATATTACCGCGAACACCTAAAATGATCACTGCAATTAACAAAATGGCCAACGGTACCATAAAGAAATAACCGCCTTCTGAAATGATTTTGAACATGATTGTTGTTTTTAATTGAACTCCTCCAAAACTAATTGCAGTGAGCTCATCATTTTGCTAATTGCGATTACCGCCTTGATTTGCTCCTTTTTTAACCGGAGAAACGCCCTGTTTGGTTTAAGGTCTCAAAGCTGTTATTTAGAAGCTCAATTCAGTAAATCATCGCTAAAAATATGGAATTAAAAACTTTTTACAGAACTTGCCCTCATGGGCAAGATCGCCAATCGTTTCGCTAAGCGGATATTACTTCAAACCCTTTTCTGGCTTGGGGTTTGGTTCTATTTTATGTACTTCTTTAGTTACAGTAGTAACAATAAGGACTACGCTTTTTGGTTCAGTATTTGCCTAATGCCTGTGACCATGATTACTACCTATTTGGTCACCAGTTATTTGATTCCGAAGTACTTAGTGGTTAAAAAGTATGGGCTTTTTGCATTGTATCTCATCTACACTTTGATCATATCCAGCTATGCCATCATGCTCAGTATTTTTGGTTGCTTTATCATCTTGTCTGAGGTAGATATGGACAATGTCCCTCCCTTGAGCCGTAATTTTTGGTTTGTTTTGGCCTTGGTGTATTTGGTGGTTGGCGCGGTGAGTGCAGTGCGGATCATGCAGCTCGGGTACAGGAGCTTGAACAAAGCCCAAGCTTTGGAAAAAGACATGTTGCAAAGAGAGTTGTATGTTAAGGATCAGGAATTGAGCTATTTAAAAAAACAGATTCATCCACATTTTTTATTCAACTCTTTAAATACCATTTATAGCCTTTCTGTGCGTCGGATGGAGAATACTCCAGAGGTCATTCTAAAGCTTTCCAATTTGCTGGATTATTTGCTCTATCAGGCCAGCAAACCCTTGACGAGTTTGGAAAGTGAGATTGCTCACTTAAAAGATTATGTGGACTTGGAAAAGGTTCGATTCCGTGATACATTAGTGGTGGATGTTGATTACCACGCTCCAAAAACTCCAATCTCATTGCCGCCAATGTTGCTTTTACCCTTGGTAGAAAATGCGTTTAAACACGGAGTGATGAAAGATGATAGACTCCAGATCAAAATGTCTTGCAACATGCAAGGGGATGAGCTCCGATTTCAGGTCACTAATACTGCTGAAGTACCAACGACAACTTCAGAGGGCGGTATAGGTCTGAGTAATTTGCGCAAGCGTTTGGAACTTCTATATCCGAAGCGACACGGCTTGGAAACAAGCTATAATGAGGGAGTGTATACCGCTGAACTTCATATTGACGATCCTCAAAATACAAGTAATGAAGAAGTATAAGGTTGTAATAGTAGATGACGAGCCCGAGGCTCGAGAGCTTTTGGAACACTATATGGAACATTTGCCAGATTGTGAGTTGGTAGGTTGTTGCAAGAATGGTGTTGAAGCGCTACAGCTAGTCAATAAACACCAAATAGATCTGCTTTTTTTGGACATTCAAATGCCAGGTATCTCTGGCGTGGAATTGGCCAAGAGTATTCCTGAAGGCGTTAAGGTGATTTTTACTACAGCGCATCGCGAGTATGCCGTTGAGGGTTTTGAGCTCATGGCGGTAGATTATTTATTAAAGCCGATTTCTTTAGATCGATTTTTAAAGGCGGCCTATCGCTTTATAGCTAAGCAGGCCCAAGAGCCTAAGTCGGGCTCAGAGGCTCCTGCGGAATCTAAACGAGAATTTATTTTTGTGCGCGCGGATCGTAAAATGATCAAAGTAGCGCTGGATGAAATCAAATACGTAGAGAGTATTCAAGATTATTTGAAGATTCACACCTCAGATCAGGCCTTAGTCACCCGTGAAACTATGGCCCAGATGCAGCAGCAATTGCCTGAGCGTGATTTTTTGAGATGTCATCGGTCGTTTTTAGTGAATATCAGGCATATTGATTCTTATACGCATGAACAAATCACCATTGGGCGTAAATCCATTCCCATCAGCAGAAGTTATAAGGATCAAACCTTAGAAAAACTGCAATCCATTTAAGCGCTTTGGCAGGATAAATTACGCAGTGGGAGAAAGCGTAAAAAACTCCTTGGGATTGGGAATAAAATCTTACCTTTACATCCCGTAGAGTTGTTATACCCACCACAAACATGGACACCACCAAATATATCTTCGTTACGGGCGGAGTTTCTTCCTCATTAGGCAAAGGAATCATTGCGGCATCTTTGGCTAAATTACTACAAGCCAGAGGATTTCGAGTCACTATTCAAAAATTGGATCCCTACATTAATGTAGATCCTGGAACATTAAATCCCTATGAACACGGGGAGTGTTATGTGACTGATGATGGTGCCGAAACTGATCTCGATCTAGGCCATTACGAGCGTTTTTTGAACGTACCGACCTCACAGGATAATAATGTGACTACTGGCCGTATTTATCAAAGCGTAATTCAGAAGGAACGCAAAGGGGAATTCCTTGGGAAAACCGTGCAGGTTATTCCGCACATCACTAATGAGATCAAGGAGCGTGTTCAGATGTTGGGTAAATCTGGCAATTACGATATTGTGATCACAGAGATCGGTGGAACCGTGGGTGATATTGAATCTTTACCCTATATTGAATCTGTGCGTCAGTTAAAGTGGGACCTTGGTAAAGAAAATACCTTGGTGGTTCACTTAACCTTGATTCCCTATCTGTCCGCGGCAGGGGAGTTGAAGACCAAGCCTACACAGCATTCTGTAAAGACCTTGATGGAAAGTGGTATCCAAGCGGATATCTTAGTATGTCGCACAGAACACGAGCTTTCTGAAGATCTCAAGCGTAAACTTGCATTGTTCTGTAATGTGGAGACTGAAGCGGTCATTCAATCGATTGACGCCTCTACCATTTATGACGTACCTAACCTAATGTTGGAAGAAGGTTTGGATCGCGTCGCCTTGAAAAAATTAAACTTAGATGCTCCTGGCGCTCCAAACTTGGAACGTTGGAACGAATTCTTGAGTAGACACAAAAACCCAAAAGACACCGTACATATCGGTCTTATTGGAAAGTATGTGGAATTGCAAGATTCTTATAAATCTATTTTGGAATCCTTTATTCATGCAGGAGCTGCCAATGAATTGAAGGTCAAAGTACATTCCATTCATTCAGAACACATCACCGCCGAGAACGTTGCCGCAAAGATTGAAAACTTAGACGGTATCCTTGTGGCTCCTGGATTTGGAGAGCGTGGAATAGAAGGGAAGATTGAAGCCGTTCGCCTGGCTCGTGAGAATGGCATTCCGTTCTTAGGAATTTGTCTGGGGATGCAGATGGCGGTTATTGAATACGCCAGAAATGTACTGAATTTAGCAGGTGCCAATTCTACAGAAATGAATCCTGACACAGCCCATCCGGTCATTGACCTGATGGAAGCTCAAAAAAGCATCACAGATATGGGCGGTACCATGCGTTTAGGCGCTTGGAAATGTGAATTGACTCCAGACAGTATTGCGCATGGAGTTTACGGCGATTCTTTGATAGAAGAACGTCACAGACACCGTTATGAGTACAACGATAACTACCGTCAAGCCCTTGAAGATGCTGGGCTCAAGGCTACTGGATTGAATCCCGATACTGGCTTGGTAGAGATCGTGGAATTGCCAACACATCCGTGGTACGTTGGAGTGCAATACCACCCGGAATACAAGAGTACAGTAGCAAATCCGCATCCTTTGTTTGTTGCCTTTGTAGCTGCTGCTTACAGATACGCATCGGCAAAAAAAGATGTCAGTATGGCATAAATGCCGCTTTCGGCCAAGTAATTGCTATACCACAGACGACCAAAAACTAATTAAACATCCCAAATTGGGAGACACCATATGGAAGAAAAGAAGTTTGACTTAAACTCGTTGATCGGTTTTATCCTGATAGGGATCATCATTATTTATATGCTCTATCAAAATGCGCCAACTGAAGAAGAATTGCTGGAGCGTGCTAAACAAGAGCAAATTGACCAAGAGGAAGAAGAAACCGGTCAGCCTACCCTTGACCTCTCAAATACCCAAGAAGCCATTGTGGCTAACCCCGCGGATTCTGCAGCAACTGCAGCAGCTCAAAACGCCTTGGGTGCCTTTGCTTATTCTGCTGGATTGCCATCGGCAACAGATAAGGTTACCGTTTTTGAGAACGATGTCTTGGAGCTTAAGGTCAGCAATCAAGGAGGTTATATCACAGAAGCACGACTCAAAGAGTTTGTTACTTACAAAGATGTTCCGGTTTACTTGATCAAAGATGGGAATGCCTCATTGGATTTGGTATTCAATCATCAGAACAGAACCTTGCATTCCAAAGAATTATTCTTTGAGCCTACGGTAAGTAAGGAAGGCGACAACAAGGTGCTTTCCATGAAGCTTAAAATTTCACCTACTCAGTATTTGGAGTATCGCTATACGCTTAAGCCGGGTGATTATATGATGGATTTCTCGGTGCGTACGCAAGGGCTTTCCAACGTTATGGATACTTCTAACGATGCCGTGCTGCACTGGGAATTGGCGGGTTACCGTCGCGCAAAGAGTGTCGCCTATGAAAACCGTTATACGGAGCTTATTTGGGAATATGAAGGTGGAAAGGATGATTACCTCGGCCAGCAACAGCGCACTACTGACGAGTCCATAGATGTGACCTATGTAGCCTTTAAGCAGCACTTTTTTACTTCGATCTTATTGACGGACAAACCGTGGAAAACGGCCAGTTTTGTCAGCGAGAACTTGGTAGATGATGAAGATATTGACACGCTTTACACCAAGAAATTCAAGGCTGAATTGCCTTTGGCATACTCAGGTGGGGAGCTTTCTTACGATATGGATTGGTACTACGGACCAACCGATTATAAGATCTTAAACGCCTATGACCGCAACTTGGATGAGGTCGTACCATTGGGCTGGGGTATCTTTGGATGGATCAACCGTTATTTGTTCATTCCTCTCTTTGGATTCCTATCGTCATTCTTGCCTTATGGTATCGCGATCATTGTCATGACCATTTTAGTGCGATTGGCATTGAGCCCGGTCACTTATAAGTCCTATTTGTCTCAAGCAAAGATGAAAGTGCTGCGTCCAGAGATCACAGAGATCAATGAGAAGCACAAGGACAACGCCATGAAGCGTCAGCAAGAAACTATGGCCTTATACCGTAAAGCAGGGGCTAGCCCAATGGCGGGTTGTATTCCAGCCTTGCTGCAATTACCGGTGTTCTACGCTTTGTTCCAGTTCTTCCCATCGGCTTTTGCGTTGCGCCAAAAAAGCTTCTTATGGGCAGAAGATCTTTCTAGCTATGATACCATCTACGAACTGCCTTTCTCCATTCCACTTTACGGAGATCACATCAGTTTGTTCCCGATCCTTGCGTCAATTGCGATCTTTTTCTATATGACGATGACCACGGGACAGACCATGCAACAGCAGCAGCCCGGGATGCCTAACATGAAATTCATCATGTACATCTCGCCGCTATTCATGTTGGTATTCTTTAACAATTATGCGAGTGGTCTTTCGCTCTATTACTTCATCTCTAACCTGATCACTATTGGAATTATGTTGGTGATCAAAAATTATATTATTGATGAGGATAAGATCCACGCGAAGATTCAAGAAAACAAGAAGAAGCCAAAGAAACAAAACCGTTTCCAACGCAAGATGTCAGAAATGATGGAGCAGGCTGAGGCACAACAGCAACAGCGAGGAAAGAAGAAATAGCATAACAAATCGTTCAATACTGCGTTTGCTATAAAAAGTGATTCCATGCGAATGAAAGCGATCTATTTTGTCTTAGCAGTATTTGTTTCCGGTTCCCTTTGGGCTCAGGATGCCGTCAATCAATTTGATGAAACCGGCAAGCGCCACGGCACTTGGAAAAAGTACTTTCCCAACAGCAAACAGTTGCGTTATCAAGGCTCCTTCGAACATGGAAAAGAGGTAGGAACCTTTAAGTTCTATTGTGAGGACTGCGGATCCCAACCTGCACTGGTCAAGGAGTTTGAAGCGGGATCTGATCTGGCTCAACTCACCTATTACGACAAAGGAGGAAAACCCATCAGTCAAGGCCAGATGCGCGGTAAGATGAAGACTGGAACTTGGATCTATTTTCACAAGGACGGTAAAACGGTCATGACGGAAGAGAACTACGTCAATGATCAACTAGAGGGCCAAATGACTACCTTCTACGCCAATGGCAACAAAACTGAAACCTTGATCTATAAGCAAGGTAAAAGAGAAGGAGAGAGCCGCTATTATTCACCAAGCGGGGTAGAGATCAAATTCTTTACTTATGCCAACGATATGCTCAACGGTCCGGTCAAATACTATGATGCTAAAGGTAACCTGATCATCAGTGGTAACTATAAGAATGACGCCAAACACGGGCTTTGGCAGTATTTTGAAGGAGGAAAGCTGGTCAAAGAGGAACGCTTTCCAAAACCCAACGGGCAGTAGTTATCTGCCTATTTTTCGTATTTTTGCACCCCAGAATTTTTTGAGATGAAACGCGTTGTCGTAGGACTTAGTGGTGGAGTGGATTCCAGTGTAGCAGCCTACTTGCTCAAAGAGCAGGGGTATGAGGTCATTGGTATCTTTATGAAGAATTGGCACGACGATAGTGTGACCATTTCTAATGAATGTCCGTGGTTGGAAGATTCCAACGACGCCATGCTGGTTGCCGATAAGCTGGGAATTCCTTTTCAAACGGTAGATCTGAGTGAGCAATACAAAGAGCGTATTGTAGACTATATGTTCCGCGAATATGAGATGGGCCGCACGCCCAATCCGGATGTGCTTTGCAACAGAGAGATCAAGTTTGATGTCTTTTTAAAGATCGCGATGGATCTCGGTGCCGACTATGTCGCTACGGGTCATTACTGCAGGAAAGGCACGCAAGTCATTGACGGACAAGAGGTTTACTCCTTGCTTTCTGGAGCAGATCCGAATAAGGATCAATCCTATTTCTTGTGTCAGCTATCTCAAGAGCAATTGGCTAAAACGCTCTTCCCTGTTGGAGAACTTCAAAAAGCAGATGTGCGCAAAATAGCAGCCGAGCAAGATTTGATCACCGCAGAGAAGCGCGATTCTCAAGGCTTGTGCTTTATTGGTAAAGTGCGCTTGCCGGACTTTTTACAACAACAATTGGCGCCAAAAGAGGGTCAAATTGTGGAAGTGCCAGCGGATCATCCAGTCTACGAAGAGGCGCTTAAAACCGAAGATACCTTGCAGGCTTTGGTTGCAAAGCATGCCTATGAACTTACCGACGGCAAGGTAGTGGGCAATCATCAAGGAGCGCATTATTTTACCAAAGGGCAACGCAAAGGATTGGCTGTTGGTGGAACCAAAGAACCACTTTTTGTTATTGATACTGATGTGACCAACAACATCATTTATACCGGGCAAGGGAAAGACCATCCAGGGCTGTTCCGTAAAGGCCTATTTGTACAACAACCCGAAGTGCATTGGGTGCGTGAGGATTTGCGTTTGCAGGCCGATCAAAGCCTAGAGGTGATGGCACGCATTCGCTATCGTCAACCGCTTCAAAAGGCCACTTTGCATCAAACCCAGCACGGGCTTTATGTCATCTTTGAAGAAGCGCAATCCGCCATTACTGAAGGCCAGTTTGTGGCTTGGTATCATCAAGAAGAACTGCTTGGTAGCGGTGTTATTTCTTAAATTTTTACGCCTGAATTCGGCTTAAATATTCGTACTTTTCTGAGGTAAAATTAAACTGCAGATGAGTAACGCAATCACTTCATTATTCGGAATTAAATACCCACTAATCCAAGGAGGAATGATCTGGAACAGCGGCTGGCGTTTGGCCAGTGCGGTAAGTAATGCCGGAGGTTTGGGCCTGCTTGGGGCAGGAAGTATGTATCCCGAGGTGCTGCGGGAACACATTCAGAAGTGCAAGAATGCAACAGATCAACCTTTTGGGGTGAACGTACCTATGTTGTATCCCGATATTGAAGAGATCGTTGGAATCATCATTGAAGAAAAGGTTCCCATCGTCTTTACATCAGCGGGAAATCCGAAGACCTATACCGCCCGTTTAAAGGAAGTAGGAATTACCGTTGTTCATGTGGTCAGCAGCGTAAAATTCGCCTTGAAGGCTCAAGATGCAGGTGTAGATGCTGTGGTTGCTGAGGGCTTTGAGGCAGGAGGACACAACGGCCGTGAAGAAACCACAACCTTGACTTTGATCCCTATGGTTAAAGAACATTTGAAGGTGCCGCTCATTGCAGCTGGTGGGATTGCCACTGGTAAAGCCATGTTGGCTGCAATGGTTCTTGGAGCCGATGGCGTACAACTCGGCAGTCGTTTTGTAGCCTCAGAAGAATCTTCAGCGCATCAGTTGTTTAAAGAAGCCGTCGTGGCAGCTAAGGAAGGTGATACAGAGCTCACGCTCAAAGAATTGGCCCCTGTTCGCCTGCTTAAGAACAAATTCTATCAGGACGTTAAAGACTTATACAAAACAGGACCCACTGTAGAAGAACTCAAAGAATTGTTAGGACGTGCTCGCGCAAAGCGCGGCATGTTTGAAGGGGATATGGTAGAGGGAGAACTCGAGATCGGGCAGATCTCAGGGCTCATCCACCAGATAAAACCTGCTGGGCAGATCGTTACAGAAATGATCACGGAATACGAGCAAGCGAAGTCACAAATCAGTCAGTTGTTCTAATGTGTGCGGTACACATACTTAACGGCGATGCTTTACTGGAGCGATTTCCAGAAAGCATTTCGGGAGATCTTTTAATCTGCAGAGAATGTCTTATTGACGGGCCTTTGCAGGGAAGGAATCCAGAGACCTTCTTTGCCAATCGGATGGCTTATTTAGATGTTTCTTATGACGATCCCGGAGGTGAGTTTTATTTAGAAGCAGTGCTGCCTCAGTTTGAATTGATGATGAACATTCCCGAACAATCCAAGGTATATTTTTGGTTTGAGGCGGATCTGTTCTGTCAGTTCAACTTTTGGTTTTGCGCTTCCCTTATGGATACCAGCTCAGGTTGTGAGTATTACTTAGTGTTGCCGCCAGAGCCGCATCAATACGGTTTTTCAGGATTGAAGAATTCGGAACTTGAATCGCTACAACAAAATGCGATTCCCATTTCGGCCCTGCTCATGGCTTCCATTCAAGAGTTGTGGAAGGCTGCGCGAAAAGCCGATAAGAAAAAGGTCAATACTCTTTCCACGATGTTATCTATCGCCGTACCTGGGTTGAAAAACTTGCCGTCTTTTATGCAGCAGTTTTATGAGGAGCATTATTTAGAAGTACTTGAAAGACTGATCGCAGATCCAGCTTTGAATGATTTTCCGTCCGTCTTTCGAGCCTTCATGCAACAGGAACCTCAATACGGATTCGGAGATCTGCTTTTAAAAAGATATTATGATCAACTAACGCATCAATCATAAATTTGGTCTCGAATGGATTTAAATCGATTTTTAAATTTAAAGAGCCTTGTTCTATTTTTATTATTGTGTTGTCAACTCCTGTAATAGGACAAGAATTTCAAAACCTTAAGGCAACAACTACCAGGCCCTATTACGATAAAGTCAAGGCAGACAGCATTACCGCTTTGAAGTTTCACTCCAGTCAAAAAGCGGTCTTAATTCGTGCGCAAAAGAGTTATATCTCCTTTAATCTTTTCAACACCTCAATGAATCTGGTGGACGATCAAAAGGTCAAAAAAAGCCAGAAGGAGGTCTATTTGGGCGAGTATATTTTAGGCGATCGTGTTATAGCCTTGACCCACTCCTTTGCCGGTCGTGGCTTCAGTACGCTTTATGCCTATGTCTATGATATCAACACCAAAAAACTCGATAAGAAAGAATTAATCGCAACTCCCATAGATAAGCGATTGGGGCTGTTTTCTACCAAGAAAAACTCAGAATTTATCATTGATGATGCGAAAGCCACATTCAGTATTGTAACTACCTTTAAGCGTAAGGATTTGATCCAATACAGCTTTATAACCTTTGACGCCAATTCCCTGGAAAAGCTTTACTCACAGGATTTACAAAGACAAGATCTTCGAAATTATGTCATTTTGGACGTACTGCTGAACCAGCAAGGGCAATTAGAGGTAATCGGTCAGTTTACCGCAGAATCCTTGCAAGCTAAAAAGTCGGATAAGGCTTTCTACGTCGCCACTTTAGATGTCATTGATGAAAACGGAATTGTCTCTAAGGAATTTGAGATTGAAAAAGCGCTTCCCAACGGAATCCAACCTATTGCTACGGACACTTCCATTTACATGAATACCTTTATAGAGGCAGAGACTGGAGGTGTTAATCAAATTGAGACCACGGTATTTGATAGAAGCAGTTTTACGCCCTCTGAGCAATTGGTCTATACCTTTGATCAAGGAGTTTATAAGGCCTTTTTTGGAACAGAACGAGGTAATCGAAAGAAAAAGAAGAGCAAGGGTTTAGGCGAGTTTAATATTAACTATATAGTACCCGCAGCAGATAAGGGGTATTTTGTCTTGGCCGAGCTGAAAGAAATAATTGTCACCATGTCCGGTGGAGGTGTCAACGGTATGGCCGGTTCTACTACGCGCACAATCTATTCAGACCTCTTGGTGTTTTACATTGATAATAGCGGTAAGGTGGTATGGGCAGATCATGTTGAAAAAGGCGTAGCATCTTCCCCAAGAGCTTACAATGCTTTTATTGAAAATGATCAGCTGAATATCTTAGTTAATGGAGGAAGGAATTACGATACTACCAAGAATGGCGACCCCAACTTGAGGCAAGGTTTCTTAGAGGGCTCGGCACTATACCGCGTCGTTTATACCTTAGATGGTACTCAGAAAGTACAAAAGATCCAGGATAACAAAGACGACTTTTACCTACCCAGATATGGCGCCTATGTCAATGGAAAGTTTATCATGATCAGCGATTCGCGCTCCAAGCGTCGCTTTATGTTTTTGGAATAGGACCGTGTTTATTTAGGTAGATTCTTCCCGAATGTGACCTAGGTCACTTTTCAAAACGTTCAAAATCAATACTTTTCACAGATGAATAAGAAGTGGGTCAAACTTTTAATGGTATGCGCTATTTGTCTAGGCATCTTTTATCTATTGGCCTTACTGATTGAATTTTTCAACAACTAAAATCTCTCGTCATGAAAAAAAACATGGGAAGCCTTGATCGTCTATTGCGTTTTGTTCTTGCAGCTGCTGCAGTAGCCTTGTATTATTTTGATGTAGTCAGTGGAACCTTAGGAATAGCCGTTATGGTTCTAGCCGCGGTCTTTTTACTTACAAGCTTTGTAGCCTTTTGTCCACTTTACTTGCCGTTTGGATTAAATACCTGTAAGGTAAAAGAGACCGAGTAGATCTCACGAAAACGTTCGCGTAGATTCTTTCTTTGTTGCTGCATTGCAGATAGGGGTGCTGTGCTTAGAATTCCGTAATTTTAAGTGTTAAATCTCGGCTTATGCAACAGACCAAAATGGAGCGGTTTGACACCTATGTTAGATCTCGCTACAACGTTTACAACAGTATATTTACCACCCTACCTTTTGATTTGATCACCAACACTGGGGTGTTGTTGCCACTTTTCGCTAAGATCTGTGAGCAGGGTTATGCGCATAAAAAGAACCCTACTGAGATCGTAGCGACTTTTTTTGCGCGCTATGCAGAAGACCTTAACGATAAGCAACGCTTGGATCTACTCTTTAGGTTCATTCAATATATTGAGCGTCAAGTGGTGCTTTTTGATGCAATTGAGGATGCTGCCTTTCCTGTAATTTACAACCTTGACGGCCGCGGAACATTAAGAGGCGTTAAAGAAGAAGCCCAGCAGACCTATGCCACGGAGGCTTTGAAGGAGTATATGAAAGGCTTTCAGGTACGCACTGTACTAACTGCGCACCCTACGCAGTTCTATCCTGGGCAAGTTTTAGGCATCATCACCGATTTGGCCAAGGCTATTGAGCATAACGCCTTAGACGATATCCAAAAATTGTTGGGACAATTGGGCAAGACCCCATTCTTTAAAAAAGAAAAACCCACACCTTATGAGGAGGCTGTGCGTCTTATTTGGTATTTAGAGAATGTCTTTTATCCTTCAGTGGCCAATATTTACAAATACATCAATACCCACATCTTTGAAGGGGAGACCTTGGATAACCCTATAGTTTCTGTCGGGTTTTGGCCGGGTGGTGATAGAGACGGAAATCCCTTTGTCACCACGCAAACAACCCTCGATGTAGCACAGCGCTTGCGCAGTACCCTCTTCAAGAATTATTACCGAGATATGCGTGCTTTAAGACGCAGGTTGACCTTTAAAGGGATAGATGCGCGTACCGCAGAGCTGCAGCAGGCCCTTTACGATCATATCTTTTTACCTCATGATCAAGTCACGCTGACTCCTGAGTATTTGCTCAGTGAACTCAACGCAGTACGTTCCATTCTAATAGAACAACACCAAAGCTTGTATTTGGATCAGCTCGATGCCTTTATTGGGAAGGTGCGTTTATTTGGCTGTCATTTTGCGAGCTTGGATATTCGCCAGGATTCCAGAGTGCATTCGCGGGTAGTAGAAGCTATTGCCACGCAGACTACGGGAGTATTGCCAGAAGATTATGCCGCTTTGAGCGATGCGCAAAAAATCGAGGCGCTCGTACAGATCCAAGCGCAAGTCGATCCGCAGCAATTAGAGGATGAAATGGCTCAGAAAACACTCGGTGCCATTTACGCGATGAAGACCATCCAAAAGGCCAATGGCGAGGTAGGATGTAGCCGATACATCATCTCAAATAACGGCTCAGTACTCAACGTAATGGAAGCCTTTGCCATGTTGTTTATGTGTGATTGGCCAACCCCAACAGTGGATGTAGTTCCCCTTTTTGAAACCATAGACGATCTTGCTATGGCTGATGAAGTCATGGCCACTTTATATCAACATCCTGATTATTTAGCACATTTAAAGCGTCGCGGCATGAAACAAACCGTGATGCTGGGCTTTAGTGACGGTACTAAAGACGGTGGTTACTTGATGGCGAATTGGTCTATTTATCGTGCTAAGGAAAATATTACACGTGTTTCCAGACAGCACGGGATCAGTGTTTCTTTCTTTGACGGTCGCGGAGGACCTCCAGCTCGCGGAGGTGGAAAAACGCATCAATTCTATGCATCTCTCGGTCCAAATATTGAACACAATGTGGTGGAATTGACCATTCAAGGCCAGACAATCAGCTCAAACTTTGGAACGCCAGAGAGTTGTCAATACAACTTAGAACAGCTACTTAGTTCTGGAATCAGTGGAGAGGTCTTTGCTGCAGATAAGAATTTGATCTCTGAGGCAGATAGAGAAACCATGGAGCAATTGGGGCAGCGCAGTTATGAGGCTTATCAAGCCTTTAAAAACCATCCGAGCTTTTTGCCTTATCTAGAGCGAATGAGTACGCTCAAGTACTACGCTAAGACGAACATCGGTAGCCGTCCTTCTAAAAGGGGAGGAAAATCCGAGCTGGTCTTTAGCGATCTGCGTGCCATTCCGTTTGTAGGGAGTTGGAGTCAACTCAAACAGAATGTTCCAGGATTCTATGGGCTCGGAACGGCTCTTGAGGCCATCAAACAAGAAGGGCAATGGGAGGCAGCAGAATCTCTTTACAAAAACTCAGTTTTCTTTAAAACCTTGGTAGAGAATGCCATGATGAGTATGTCTAAATCCTTCTTCCCGTTAACGGCCTATATGCAAGACGATCCAGCATTTGGCGCCTTTTGGAAAATGATCTATGAGGAGTTTGAGCGTACCCGTGATCTGCTTCTTGACTTAACAGGAATGAAGCAACTCATGGAAGATGCTCCTGTGATGAGAGCTTCCATAGGCATGCGAGAAAAGATCGTTTTACCGCTCTTGACTATTCAGCAGTTTGCCTTACGGGAAATTCAAAATCTCAGAGCATCTGGAGCCGATGAAAACGAATTGGCAGTTTTTGAAAAGATGGTGACGCGTTCACTATTCGGAAATATTAACGCGGCTCGTAATTCAGCCTAGAAACTTCCTTGGAAATTACCTCAAGGGCTTTATCCAATCATCGTTTCCAATTTTACTGTTGGAAATGGCAGTTAAGTCCTTATTGGGTTCAATATAAGGCTGAATAGCTTTGCCATTGAAGATCACTTGAATATCAGCTTTTAGTTGTAAACCCTTTCCAACGCCTTGCTCTTCTGCCTTGCTTTTGATGTATTTGGCCAAGGCCACCACATTGAACGGATCCTCCAAAAAGTGGATGCGTTGGTTAGCGGTCATAAAGGTTTGAACATCTACAGGTATAACTTGTTTTGTAGTGGGATCCTGGAGTTCCATTTGCATAACTACGGGCGTTTTAGACTGTAACTTCATGCGCCAAGAAAAGCGTTGCGCCACGCCAGTCCACTCTGGGTTATAGGTCAGTAAATGATGCCTTAAAGGAAATAGTAATTGAAAGATTATAAAGAAAAGCAACAAGCCAAAGGTCAATCCATTTCCTGCATTGCTGCTTGTAGAATGTTGGAGCTCTGAGACGCCACTAAACTTTAATTTGGCTAAAAGCTTATCCAAATAAGCTCCTAATCGAGCACCATCAAAGAATAAAACAGTACTGAAGATCATCAAGAAGGGAAACAGTCCTATATCGTTAAAAAGAACTGCGTGATTGGTCAAGTTAAAAAGGACCACCAAGCCAAAGGCAAACCACCGTGTTTTTCTAAAGCACAATAAAAAGACTATACCAAGGTCGTAAACGAGGCCCCCGTATTTAAAGAAGGGAATCAAAATTGAGTCTGAAAATATTCCCGTTATAAAAGTGTCTTGAGTTTTAGAAACGATTTGGTTTACCAGATCGGTTTGTAGCCAGTTTGGAGAAAGCTTTGCAATACCTCCAAAAAAATAGGGCAGTCCAATTAAAAAGGCCAACAGATATTGATTCCAGGCTGGTATGGCCTTGACCGATGATTTTTTGATTATCCGTTTAAGACTGTATTTTTCATCCGCACGCATAAAAATCATCACCAGAGCCAGAAGCATGATCAAATAAAGATGGTTGTTGTAGATGGTTTTGTCAATCAGGGTGAAATAGCTAAATCCTAAGAAGAAAAAGATACTAGCCCAACGGTATAGAAACCCTAAACCAATTAGACCAGCCGCGACAATCATTCCAATATTTATGGCCTTGAGGATCCCATAAGACATCGGTTTTATAAATGCTAAACCTTCATAGGCAAACAAAAACTCTGGGCCGCTCATAAACTGGCGCGCATAGTCAATATTCAAATAGTAAATAGTTTGATACATCATGAATGCGCCAAATACAATTCTAAAGATTGCCAAGGCGCTCGGGTCAATGGATGCAAAGAGAAAATTGCGGAGTTTAGAGATGGCCATAAAACAGGATTGCTAGATTCAAAGATACATTTTAGATCGAATTGCAAGTTTTTGCTGTGTGGGAACCGTGTTAAAAGACAGAACCATACGTTAAAAATCGCCGGAGCGCATTTAAATTTAGTACCTTAGGAATCCTACATTTCACTAACAACCATTCAATTACATGAAGAAATTTTTCCGTTTCCTCGGTCTTGCCTTATTGGTATTGATCGCCATAGTGCTTATAAAGACTTTTAGCTTAGGTTCTAGACAAGTGCCGGCAGGAAGCATCGAGTCAGTCTCAGTGTCTGACGATGTGTTTCAAAACCTTGCCGATGCCGTGACTTACAAAACCATTTCATTCAGCGAGGATACTCCTCCAGATTCCACGGCTTTCTTTGGGTTTCACCGTTTTTTAGAGCGAACATTTCCACGCATTCACAATCAGCTCGAACTAGAAAAGATCAATGATTACAGTCTGTTATACACTTGGCAGGGCAGTGATTCTTCTTTAAAGCCGATGATTTTAATGTCTCATATGGATGTAGTCCCTGTGGATGAGCCTACGCTATCAGATTGGGAGGCTGGCCCTTTTGAAGGAGCCATTACCCAGACGGACATCATTGGTCGCGGGACTATGGATGATAAAGGAACCTTGATGGCTGTAATGGAAGCCATTGAAAAGATGTTAGAAGAAAACTTTAGTCCTAAACGGACCATCTATTTGGCATTTGGTCACGATGAAGAAGTCGGAGGGCCCAGAGGAGCAAAACAAATCGCTGCTCGTCTAAAAAGCAAAGGAGTACAAGCGGCCATAACCATTGATGAAGGTGGTTTCCTAGCAGAAGGTTTGGTGCCAGGTATTGATCGCCCTGTTGCCATGATCAATTTGTCTGAAAAGGGTTTCGCCTCCTTTAGACTGATTGTAGAGACCAACGGTGGGCATAGTTCGGCTCCACCAGAAGAGAATACCATAGGAATCCTAGCTCAAGCAATTGTTGACCTAGAGGACAATCAGCGTCCGTACAAACTCGTAAACCCAGTTGATTATCAATTAGAATATATGGGGCCAGAATTGCCTTTTATGCAACGCGTGGCCTTTGCCAATCCTTGGCTATTTAAGAAACCAATTTTAAAGGCCTTGAATTCCCATACCACCACTGCGCCAACTATTATTGAGGGTGGAGTGAAAAACAATGTGATTCCTACGGTAGCAGAAGCGACTATCAATTTTAGAATACTCCCCGGAGAGACCATTGAGTCTGTTAAAGAACATATCATTGCTACGGTCTCTGACAAAGTGCGGGTAGAGTCTGTTGGCTTTTTGACCAACCCATCTCCGGTTTCCAGTGTAGAATCGGAGAACTTTAAAATTCTGGAACAAACTATACGGGATATCTATCCCAACAGCATCGTAGTGCCTGGTTTAGTGGGAGGAGGAACAGACGCTCGGTACTTTTATGATATTTCTGATGATGTCTATCGCTTTTACCCCATCAGACTTGATCCTACTAGTTTGACTCGATTCCACGGAATCGATGAGAAGATCAGCAAAGAAAATTATTTAGAGATCGTGACCTTTTCCTATCATATGATCAAAAGATTCAATCAATAACAAACTATACACAATACAATCATGGAACAAAAAAGTAATGCAGTAGACCGCAGAAGATTTATCAAGCAGGCATCCCTGGCTACCCTGGCTTCTGGGGCGCTCTTATCTTGGAGTACGCCGCCCTTGCAGCCCTCTGGAGGTAGCTTGAATGACATTAACATTGTAGGGCCAAAAGACGGTTATAGTCCACAAGTGGGAACCTTGGTTTCCATGATGAATTGGATGCGCTACGTGATCTTAAGACCTGTTCAGGGAATGAGCACCAAGGACTTGGACTATTTGGTAGATGATAAAGCAAAGACTATTGGTGCTATGTTGTATCATTTAGCTGCGACGGAGCGATTTTATCAAGTCGACACTTTTGAGAACCGCGCCTGGGACGATTGGGACGCTGCAGATGCTGAAGAGTTTGGTGTTGCCATGGGACTTGGAGACGCTGCTAGAGCCAGCATTAAAGGCAATCCGCTGGAGTTTTATATGGAAAAACTAGACCGTGTCCGTGAGCATTCATTAATTGAATTGGCCAAACGGGATGACGACTGGTTGTTAAGCGTTGATCAAGATTGGCCGTGGGGACCTACTAATAATTATTGTAAGTGGTTTCATGTGGTGGAACACGAATCCAATCACAACGGGCAATTTAAGTTTATTAAGAGTCGTATTTCCTAGGAATAGGGCTTAGTCTGGAAGTATTAAAATTTTAAAGAACAGTACATGGAAACCAACAAACCTCTCAAAAAAGAAGATATCCCTCAGGAAGTATTTGATCTCTATGATGATTACGCCCATGATAAAATAGACCGACGCGGCTTTGTGCAGCGCTTGGGGCTGTATGCCGCGGGATCGGTGACCGTTGGCTCGCTCTTGAGCTTTATGGAACCCAACTACCGCAATACCCAAGTGGTTGCTGCAGATGATCCTGACTTGAATTCGGACTATGTAGAGTATAATTCACCCAAGGGTGGTGGAACCATTAGAGGTTTGTTGTCAATTCCTAAAGATGCCGATGAGAAACTGCCCGGTATTGTGGTGGTGCATGAGAACCGCGGATTGAACCCATATATTGAAGATGTCGGGCGTCGTGCGGCTAAAGCCAATTTTATAAGCATCGCTCCGGATGCCTTATGGCCACTCGGAGGTTATCCAGGAAATGATGACGACGGTCGGACTATGCAACGAAAGAGAGATCGGGGGGAAATGCTTGAGGACTTTATTGCCGCTTTTGAATATTTGAAACAGCATCCTAATTGCAGTGGGAAGATCGGCGTGGTTGGTTTTTGTTTTGGAGGATATATTTCTAATATGATGGCCGTGCGTGTGCCAGACTTGGCAGCAGCCGTGCCTTATTACGGCAGACAACCCAGCGATGAGGACGCTGCCAAAGTAAAGACTCCTTTATTATTGCAGTACGCTGAACTGGATACTCGCGTAAATGCGGGATGGCCTGCCTATGAGGCCGTACTTAAGGGGAACAATATTGAGTACACTGCACATATGTACCCAGGCGTTAATCACGGCTTTCACAACAATACGACGCCCCGTTATGATGAGCCTGCGGCCCAACTTTCTTGGGAACGCACCTTGGCGTTTTTCAACAAGCATTTAAGGACTTAAAAACACACGCGCTTTCAAGCGTTAAATTCTATCTAAATCGGGCGAATTTTCATAAGAAAACGCCCGATTCTTCGTATCTTTATTTGTCCAAACAAAGGACTACTTTATGGACGATACCCAAACCGTCGTCATAGTGGGTGGAGGCTTTGCCGGCCTGGAACTCATCAAGCGTTTAAGCAACGACAAACGCTACAAAATCATTCTTGTCGATGCCAATAATTACAACTTTTTTCCTCCGCTGATCTATCAAGTTTCTGCTGGATTTATGGAGCCCTCTGCGATCAGTTATCCGTTTCGGAAAATTCTGCGAAAGCACAAGAATGCGCGCTTCCGTTTGGGAGAATTGCAAGCCATCCATCCAGAGGAGAATAAAATACTGCTAAACAATGGTGAACTGCCTTACGATCACTTGGTTTTAGCCACTGGTGCGCAAACCAATTATTTTGGTAATGAGAATATTGCCAAATACAGTTTGCCCATGAAAACCATCAGTGATGCCCTATCGCTGCGCAATGTGATCTTTACGCGTTTGGATCGAGCTACGCGTATGAAAGACCCGGTGCATCGCAAGCGTCACTTGACCTTTGTTATTGCTGGGGCTGGTCCAACAGGGGTAGAGCTTTCTGGTATTTTCGCCGAGATGCGCGAGCACATTCTGCAAAAGGATTATCCGGAATTGACCAAAGAAGATTTGGGAGAGATCTATTTGTTGGATGGAAACGATACGGTCTTAGCGCCAATGTCTTCGGAATCGCAGCGCTATACTCACAAGAAATTGGAAGAACTCGGCGTGCAGATTCGATTGAATACCCGTGTGGATGATTTTAAAGACAATGTGGTTTACCTCTCGGATGGAACTACCATCGAATCCATTAATTTGATCTGGGCCGCTGGTGTCTCCGCCAAAACCTTTGAAGGGATACCTACCGAGGTGCTCGGTCCGGGAAGACGTATGAAAACCAACGGGTTCAATCAAGTAGAGGGCTTTGAAAATATTTTTGCCCTAGGCGATTGCGCCTTCATTGCCGATGACGCGGAATATCCTAAAGGCCACCCGCAATTGGCGCAGCCCGCTTTGCAACAAGCCAAGAATTTAGCTGCTAATCTTAAACGTCCAAGAGAGAATTGGAAGCGTTTTACCTATAAGGATTTGGGGGCGATGGCCATTATAGGTCGTAATAAAGCGGTCATGGATACTCCGGGTCAAAAAACAACTTTTAAAGGGTTCTTTGCTTGGCTGATCTGGATCTTCATTCACATTATGGGCTTGGTGAACTTTAAGAACCGTGTCCGTACCTTTTACAATTGGATCGGATATTATATTTATAAAGATCAATACTTCCGCATGATCATAAAACCGCGAGAGCGCGAACATTAGCCTACAAAATCGAGATCAACTAAACCATTGGTCGTATCTGGAGTCCAAGAAGTGTTCATCAATACACAACTATGGATCCCAAATTGAGACACCTTTTATTGCGCGCTGGCTTTGGAGCACAACCTGAGATGCTTGACCAACTGGGTTGGAAGACTCCAGAAGATGCCCTGCCATCACTTCTTAAAACCAATGATTTCTCAATTAGCCTTCCTAAAGGAACAGGATCGGATATGTCCAAGGTGGATAAATCCAAGATCCGGGAACAGACAGCGGCTATGAATTTGGAGTGGCTTATCGGGATGGCCGAGTCTACCTCGCCATTGCAAGAAAAGATGTGCTTTTTTTGGCACGATCATTTTGGAGTTAAAGCCAAGTTGCCCGTTTTAGCCGCCATCCACAACAATACATTGCGCAAACATGCCTTGGGCAAGTTTGGAGATCTGTTGCACGCCGTAGCTAAAGATCCAGCTATGCTTTTGTTTCTAAACAATCAGCAGAACAAAAAATCAGCACCTAATGAAAACTTTGCAAGGGAACTCTTTGAATTGTTCACCTTAGGCGAGGGACACTATACAGAAACAGATATTAAAGAAGCCGCCCGAGCATTTACCGGTTGGAAAACCGATCGTCAGGGTGCTTTTCGTTTTGTGCGATTTCAGCATGATTACGGTTCCAAGACCGTTTTTGGAAAGCGCAAAAGTTTTACAGGCGAGGAAGTGATCGATCTGGTTTTGCAACAGCCGCAAACTGCAAAATTCATAGTGGATAAGATCGTCAATTTTATAGTCGGACCTCAATTGGATCAGGCTAAGCGACAGGCCTTGACAGAATCGTTTAGCCGCAGCGATTTGCATATAGGTCAATTGTTGCAAGAGATCTTCCGATCCGATTGGTTCTACAATAAGGAGCATCAAGCTGCACGGATAAAATCCCCCATAGAATTATTAGTAGGCGTCTGCCAGGGATTTGATTTAAAATCAGACTCTGGTTTTGGCCTGCTTATGGCCCAACGCTCCTTAGGGCAAGTTCTGTTTGCACCTCCTTCTGTAGCTGGTTGGCCTAGTGAACGGCAATGGATTGATAGTTCCTCTTTACTTTACCGCCAGAATTTAGGTTTTGCAGTATTGCTAAATCGCGCTTTAAAAGGGATTGAAAAAGCCAATTTTGATGCAAAGGTCAAAGGTCTGGATCTCCCTAAAGGTAGTAAGCTCTTTAACGGCTCTGCCCGACA
Source organism: Gilvibacter sp. (assembly GCF_013214815.1). Classification (GTDB taxonomy): domain Bacteria; phylum Bacteroidota; class Bacteroidia; order Flavobacteriales; family Flavobacteriaceae; genus Gilvibacter. Next base: position 41 of record NZ_JABSPU010000005.1, on the reverse strand, counting down.
ATGGCACGGCCTTTCCATCAAAGCTTGCAGTGAGCTATTAT
>NZ_JABSPU010000049.1 GCF_013214815.1 Gilvibacter sp. | reverse complement strand
TAGGCTTAGGAATAGCTTGTTTCTTTTTTGCTAACAACGTTATTCCTTGGGGCGAATATAATTATTTCAATCTCAGACGAAATATTGCTAAGGTAAAACCAGCTTTAGCTATTGCTGAAGGCCAATTCGACGAGATTGGAAACATAAATATAAGAGTAGAAAAAAAGTCAGGAGATCGCGGGCAATTTTTAGATAAAGTAATCATTCATAAGCGTAAAAATTTTATGTCAGTAAATATCATAAAATTTAACGCGGCGAAAGTTGATCTTAAAAGTGCTGACGATTCTAATATTCTGAAGTTAGAATTAACCGATGGAAATTATTACGACGAGTTGATTTCGCGCGATATGAGGAAGTTCAACACCAACAAACCACACGCACAAAGTCAATTTGAAACCTACACTATCAATGTCGATTTAGGTAACTTAGGTAAAGATGACCTCGATGAAAAATCTACTGATGACAAATACAGCATGCTTGGTGTTCAGGAACTGAATTATACCATTGACAGTCTTTATAATCAACGCGATAAAGAGTTTAAAGATTTGTCAACAAGTCTCTACAACAGAACTTCATACGCAAATCTAAAAACCAATATTGAACATAAGAAAGATACTGTTTTTGATGACGATATTTTAAAACTTTTAGACACAAAGGGCAAAATTCAAGTTTTAAAATTAGCATTAGTTTCCGCTACCAGTACATCTCAAATTTTAGAAAGTAACGCCAAGACTTTTGAAAACAAAACTTCAGAACGAAACCGGCATATTATTGCATTGCATGAAAAATATGCTTTAGGTTTTGCATGTATTATTTTGTTTTTTGTCGGTGCTCCGCTCGGTGCTTTAATACGAAAAGGTGGTATTGGATTACCAATGGTTATTGCTATTCTGTTGTTTTTGACCTATCATTTTATTGGAATCTTTGCCAAGAACAGTGCAGAAGACGGTTCTTTAAATGCAGTAATGGCCACCTGGCTCTCAAGTTTGATCCTATTGCCCTTAGGAATTTGGATCACCTATCGCGCCACTACAGACCAAAACGTCTTTGATTTTGACAGTTTCTTTGGAAGATTTAGGCGCAAACGGCAATTGGCACCGGTAGCTGCCAATCAAGTGGCCTTATCTCAAGAGCAGAAAGATGAGCTAAACGCTTTAGACAACGACGGGCTTATCCAAGTGGTCAAATATCACAGGAAACACGGTTATAGCAGTACGTATCGCAATCAGGCCCTACTCTATTTGGAACAACGCGGCATCTCAGAATTGGAATTGCGCATGCAAGGGAATTTTGAAGATCATATCTACAACGAAAGCATGTTGGCCTATGGCGAGTACAAGAAATACTCCAAGCAAACGCTGTATTTCTACTTGATCAATCTGGCTATTGTATTCACTTGGTTGATCAGCAGTGTTTACAGTGCCGGGGAATCTTCTTGGTTGGTGGAGAAAGCCTTGCCGATAATTGCCTACATCAGCTTGGGAATAACTTTAATCAAACTGATCCAAACCTTGATCTGGCACAATAAGATCTACAAAGCCATGAAAAAGAAAACTCCTATTGAAGTTTTTGTGGCCTACATTCTCTTCGGGATTCCGTTTTTCTACTTCTTTAGACGCACTTTCAACAAACGCATTGAAGCAGACATAAAACAACTTTAAAGACCGTATCTTTGCATAAATTTTGAATTCATGGAGACGGCCCAATCGCAAATCACACTCAATACTATAGAAGAAGCCATTGCAGACATTCGCGCTGGCAAGGTGGTCATTGTTGTGGATGACGAGAACAGAGAGAATGAAGGGGATTTTATCGCTGCTGCGGAATCTGTAACCCCAGAGATGATCAATTTTATGGCCACTCATGGTCGCGGATTGATCTGTGCTCCGCTTACAGAAGAGCGTTGTCAAGAACTGGAACTCAATATGATGGTAGAAAACAACACTGTTTTGCACCACACCCAGTTTACGGTTTCTGTGGATTTGATCGGTCACGGTTGTACTACGGGTATTTCTGTACACGATCGTTCTAAAACCATCAAAGCCTTGGTGGACAAAAACACCAAGCCGCATGATTTAGGCCGCCCAGGACACATCTTTCCTTTACGAGCTAAAGAAGGTGGAGTATTGCGTAGAACAGGACATACAGAAGCTGCTATTGACCTGGCGCGTCTTGCTGGAATGGAACCTGCAGGAATCCTGGTGGAAATCTTGAATGAAGACGGAACCATGGCGCGTTTGCCTCAGTTAGTAGATGTTGCTAAGAAATTCGACCTTAAATTGATCTCTATTGAGGACTTGGTTGCCTACCGCATGCAACACGATTCCTTGATTGAGAAAATGGAAGACTTCCAGATCGCGACCAATTTTGGAAGTTACCGTTTGCGCGCTTACAAGCAAACTACTAATGATCAAGTACATCTTGCGCTTACAAAAGGAAGTTGGACTACTGATGAGCCTGTGGCCGTTCGTATCAATTCTACCTTAGTCAACAACGACATCCTTGGAACCCTGACCAACAATGCAGATAAAAAGCTGGACGATATGTTCAAAGCTGTGGAAAAAGAAGGAAAAGGTGCTGTGGTGTTTATCAATCAGCAATCGCAATCTTTAAATTTACTCAAGCGCTTAGGAGCACTGAAAGAGCAGCAATCTGGAGACGAAGTGGTAAAGGCTCCACGTATTGCCATGGATAATAAAGATTTCGGAATTGGCGCTCAGATCCTGCACGACCTTGGCATTGCTAAGATCCGATTGATCTCCAACAACCAACAGACCAAACGTGTTGGAATGATCGGTTACGGTCTGGAGATCACAGATTATATCAACTACTAAAGGCTAGAAAGCACTTCACGCATGGTCGCGGCACGTTCGCGGACCTGCTGCTCAGTCCACGATAGTTTTACTAAACAGGACAAGTTTCTACCCATCCAATGATCGCTCTTGGAGAAGTCTCTGTTCTCTAAAGACAACAGCTCCTTTTTGATGGCTTCGGAAAGTGGCCCTGCTCCTGTAGCATTTTTGAGATGCGCCCATCCACGGATATAATGCCAATTATTGTTGTACCAATAGAAACAGGCGTCAATTCCTGCATCTGCTAGCGCCTTTTGCGCCTTTGCCGCTTGTTGCTCCGTTTCCATAAAGAAGTTGATGAAGGAATGATTGCCCGCTGCTCCTTCTGGAATTCGCCGTGGGGTGACGTTTAGAAGATCGCTTAATGCCTCGGCAATGATGCTGAAGTTTCTCTTCTGAATAGCTAGTATTTCATCAAACTGACTGAGCTGCCCCAAGCCCACTGCAGCTTGTAATTCACTGATGCGGTAGTTATACCCTAAAAACGGATGACCCTCTGCCCCACGATCGTTTCCAATATGATCGTGGCCGTGGTCTTGGTAGTGATCTGCGCGCTTGGCAAAGTCAGCATTATTGGTGATCACTCCCCCGCCTTCTCCGCAGGTAATGGTCTTTACAAAATCGAAAGAAAAACATCCCAGATCCCCATAAGCCCCTAAAGCAGTGCCTTGGTAGGTTCCACCAATGGCCTGACAAGCATCTTCCAACAACAACAGATCGTGTTTCTCACAGATAGCTTTAAGCGGAGCTAGATCCGCCATAGCCCCGCACATATGAACCGGCATGACGCATTTGGTCTTGTCAGTAATTGCAGCTTCTACAGCCTTGGGATCCAAACAAAGCGTATCGTCTATATCCACCAAAACCGGAACCGCACCTATGGCGATAATAGACTCAAAACTCGCTACAAAAGTGAATGTGGGCATAATGACTTCATCACCAGCCCCAATACCTGCAGCGGCTAATGCCACTGTCAAGGCGGCGGTACCACTGCTAACCAGTTGGCAATGGTCAACGCCCATTCGATCTGCAAAGGCAGTCTCAAATTCTTTGGCCTTCCAAATACCATCGCGCAGGCCATCAAAGCCATAACGCATCAAAACACCAGTGTTTAAAACGTCTTGTACGTGTTGGCGTTCCGCAGCGCCAAAAAGTTCAAATCCGGGCATGAGCTATATCTTTTAAGCAAATATAGCATTTGCACGGCGCCCTTAAACGGGCAATTGCAGAAAGTTATTCAATGTTGATGATCACGTTCTCGCTGCCACGTCTGACCTTTTTAAGATCGGCCATTAAATCATCTTCAGCACGGTAACCCACAGGTAATACCAAGACAGAATTCAAACCTTTGGATTCCAATTCTAAGAGTTTATCATAAGCCTTCGGATCAAAACCTTCCATTGGGCAGGAATCAATTTGCTCCACAGCACAGACCGTAAGCAGGTTACCCAAGGCAATATAGGCCTGCTTATCCATCCAACGGCTGATCTCCTGCTCAGTCTTATCAGCAAAACTATCCAACAGATACTTCTCAAAAGGATCTAAGATCTCACGAGGCGTGTTGCGGATTTGTTCCACGCGCTTAAAGTGATCCTTGATGTAATTACTATCTAATGTGCGTTCGCGACAGATCACTAAAAGATGTGAGGCGTCACTGACTTGCTGTTGGTTCCAGCTGTGAGCGACCAACTGTTTTTTGAGATCGGCATTGCTAATGACCACCATTTTTAAGGCCTGCAGCCCGTAGGAAGTTGCCGTGAGATTGAAGGACTCACAAAGCGTATCTACTTGCTCTGGGGTCAATTTTTTATTCGGATCGAATTTCTTGGTGGCATAACGCCAATGGAGTTTTTGTACAACTGCTGATTTCATAATGCAAAGATACGACGCTTGCTGCTCCGCAGAAACGGCGATTCCATAAGAAACTCAAATAGTAGAAAAAGTACTGTCAATGGCTAGGTGGAGAAAAACCAAAGCTTGGTAGCCATCGCCAGCACCATGATGACCAAGAATATCTTGACCAGCTTATCTCCTTTGTCTACTGCCCACCGGCTGGCCAACCACGCCCCGCTTGCACTTCCAATGGACATGACCAAACCGTAACTCCATTTGATATCCCCAGCCAAGGCAAAGGTCAAAAGAGCACCGATATTGAAAATAAAGACCACAAAGACCTTAACAGCATTGGATTTGACCAAACTCATTCGGTTCACCATAGACAAGACCAAAAGGATTAAAAAACCGGTTCCCGCCTGAATGAATCCGCCGTAAATACCAATGATAAAAAAGAAGCCCATACTCACCCACAAATGTTTGCCGCTTAGACGTTCCACGACTTCTTTTACACCGCGTTTACGTTGACTCACCAAATAGATCACCACCGCGATCATGACAAAGGCCAGGATCTTATTGAAGAGCGATTCCGGTAGATCAATGGCGATCCTCGCCCCTATGACAGCTCCCAGCGTAGCTGGAATAGCCAGCCAAATACTGAAGGGAAAGGTATTCACTCCTTTGGAATAAAAACCTGCAGAACTCGATAAGGTTTGCAGCAGTATGCTGATTCGATTAGTTCCATTGGCCACAGCGGCGGGTAAGCCCATAAAGATCAAAACGGGAAGGGTTAATAACGAGCCTCCTCCCGCAAAGGTATTAACCACACCAGCTACAAAACCGGCGCCAACGAGCAATAAAAGATTCCAATCAAATTCCATCACTCGCAAAAATAAGCCATTAATACACGTAAATCTCGAGGGAGTGAACCAGAACGTTAATAATTTTTAACACCATCGACATTAAAATCATTTATGATATTCATAAAAAGGCGTTATATTTACCTCTATGAGGAAATCCCTATTTTTATTTGTAATCTCTGGTGTATTGAGTTTATCAATATTGGCTCCCTCTGTTTGTACTTTGCTGGAAATCAGTGTAGAAACTTCTTTAGTTCAAGAAACTGATGACGAATCTAAAAAGGAGAAAACAGAGAAAGAGTTAGAGGAAAAGCAATGGGACACCCCCCGTGAGAACAACGCACTTCTCGGTTTTACACAGCTCAGTCAGAATAATTTTGGCACCTACATTTCGGGCTATGCCTTACCGGCCAAGGAAGTGAGTTCCCCACCTCCAGAAGGCATGACCCGCCTCTAGGTCTTATTTCATTTTATTTCAACCGCCCTTAGGGCAAAAATTGCAAGTCATGCTAAAACACATTAAAAACGACTTGCCTGCAAGTATTGTAGTATTCTTTGTTGCACTTCCACTCTGTTTGGGAATTGCACTGGCCAGTGGAGCTCCTCTCTTCTCTGGATTGATTGCAGGTATTATTGGAGGAATCATCGTAGGATCTTTAAGTGGTTCGAGTATCGGAGTTTCTGGACCAGCCGCTGGATTGGCCGCGATCGTATCGGCCGCTATCATTTCCCTCGAAGGCTTTGAGACCTTTTTGCTCGCTGTTGTATTGGCTGGTGCTATTCAGATTGGTTTTGGATTACTGCGCTTTGGGATCATTGCTTATTACTTCCCATCTTCAGTGATTAAAGGGATGCTAACGGGAATTGGTATTATCATCATCCTTAAAGAAATTCCGCACTTCTTCGGTTACGACAAGGACGCCATTGGCGACTTTGCGTATAACCAAGTGGACGGACAAACCACCTTCTCAGAATTAGGAAATATGTTGGATTACATCAGTCCTGGAGCTACCCTTATTGCAGTGATCTCTTTGGCTATTCTGATTCTGTGGGATCGTGTCCTGACTAAAAAATCAAACATCTTTAAACTTATCCAAGGTCCTTTAGTAGCAGTTGTTTTGGGGATTATCTTTTTCTCCTTCACCCTTGGAACGGATATGGAGATCAGCAAAGAACACCTGGTACAAATTCCTGTTCCGGAAAGTTTTGATTCCTTTTTAGGACAATTCACGTTCCCGAATTGGAGCGCCATTACCAGCTCAGGAATTTGGGTGACCGCATTTACCATTGCCTTGGTAGCCTCTCTGGAGACCCTACTCTGTGTTGAGGCGACGGATAAACTCGATCCTGAAAAACGCGTAACACCAACCAATAGAGAACTTTTAGCTCAGGGAGCCGGAAACATGGTTTCTGGACTTATTGGAGGATTGCCAATTACTCAGGTGATTGTGCGTAGTTCCACCAACATACAGTCTGGAGGTAAGACCAAGCTTTCTGCAATCATTCACGGATTCTTCTTGATCCTTGCTGTGATTGCGATCCCAACCCTGATGAACAAAATTCCACTTTCTGTTTTGGCTGCGGTTCTTCTTGTTGTTGGTTATAAATTAGCCAAGCCTGCCTTGTTTGTAAAGATGTACAATTTAGGTTGGAAGCAGTTCGTACCCTTCGTGGTGACTGTTTTGGGAATTGTATTCTTAGACCTACTGAAAGGTATTGGCCTGGGATTGGCCGTTGGAATTGTAGTAATCTTGATCAAGAGTTACCAGAACTCACACTTCTTGAATATTGAAGACAAGAGTAATGGCAAGCGCAAGATAAAAATGACCTTGGCAGAAGAAGTTACCTTCTTTAACAAAGGAGCTATTTTGAAGGAATTAGATGCCTTAGAAGAGAACTCCTATCTAGAATTAGACGTGCGCAATACACGCTATCTAGACAATGACATTATCGAGATACTGGAAGATTTTCAAGAGAAAGCGAAGAACAGGAACATCACTATTAATTTGATATCCACTCGCGGTACTGTTGAAAATCCTGAAAGCTATATCGAATTCTTTAAATTAAAACCAAATTCATAAACTCACCTGTGTATTTTCTAGCACAGATATAAAGCTCAATACTATGTTACAAAGAAAGTTTGACGAAAAAGTTAAAAGCCATTTCCCGAACGCAATGGATGCTAAAGACACTTCCATTCACTATTTGGGTAAAATGCAACTAGAATACAAAATTGATATCTCTAAGGTACTTATGGCAACATCTGTTTGTTCTGATGACATCAATGTGCCTTCAACGACCTTTTTTAACGTATTGTTTGGCCCGTTTATCATGGGTGGCCTTGGAGGAATTCCTTTTGCTGGACAAACAGGTATGACCGCATTTGCACATCACATTCCGGATCAAGGGAGCGCATTTATCTTCTACGGTCCTCACATTGGGATAACTCTTGACGGAGAATTGGGTAAAATGTACCGACCACGTCAGGAAGACACCGGAAACTCATGTGGTGCCTTAATGCTCGCTTTAAGTCGTATGCAAGACGAGAGCTACAAGCCTGTTATGAATGATGACGATTACCAGCAGATGAAGCTTGAAGAAAGCTTATTGCCTTATCGAGATGACATCATCAATAGTGACAATCAGCAAAAAGCAATTACTGAAGCTACTTATAATATCATTCACCAAAAGGTAAGAGATTATGTGAAGACTTGTAAGGACGAATTCGCTGTGGATCGTGTTACTTTGCTGGGTGGAATCATCATCAATACCGATTACGGTTTAGACGATTATTTTGATGCTCGTAATTTTGAGGTAATTCATCTAAAACACCTGTAAACCGCACAGGCCTGTGATTCTTTGTGAGTCTCTCAGGACTCTACGAAAACAAAAAAACCGGCCTTGAGCCGGTTTTTTTATGCTGTTTGTAATTGGCGTATTCTGTAAATATCCTCCAAGGCGTTTTTGTGTGGTAAAAACTCTGGAATCCTGTCTAAACGACATAGTTCACTAATTGCTGCAAGCAATCCTTGGTAGATCACCTCAAGGTCTGCAGGGTCCTGAGGCCTTTTACTTCTGTGATCCAAAGGCAGATCATATCCGCAGCCCTTTAAAAAAGCTGCTTCAATTCGCAGGAGTTCACTGGGTAGATATCCGCAATAACGACGGCCGATGCCTTCATGGACTTTTCCCACGTAGTTCAGATCGAGATTGCCGTGCTGATCAGAAAAATGCTTCCAGGCACTCCACCCATTACAAAGCGTTCCTACGGCACAACGGCAAGAATCCTCAGGATGCAATTGCCCGTTATAAAAACCTTCATAGAGCGCATTGAGAGCTTTGTCAAATCGTGTTGGGGTCTGCATAGCCTTGTTTTTCAGTAAAGTTAAAACGCAATCGGCAAAAAAACAATGCCTGAATTCTGTTTTTCTGTAAGGAGTTGACTGAGCATGTGACTACAGAAAAAAAACAAGAAGATGTACAAACAAATCATATTGACACTTGCTGTTGTACTGAGCAGCGCTTCCCTATTCGCCCAAGACGTTAACGCTAAAAAAGGTGTTGCTATTCACGGCTATGACGTAGTGGCTTATTTTGACGGAAGCCCACAAGAAGGGTCAAAATCCCATGAAATTCAATATGAAGGAACGACCTATCGCTTTGCTTCAGCGGCTAACGCAAAGCGTTTTCAAGACAATCCAGAGGCCTTTTTACCGCAATACGGTGGTTATTGCGCCTATGCGATCGCCAAAAATGGCAAGAAGGTAGATGTAAACCCGGAAACCTTTGAGATCCGTGATGGCAAGTTATATCTGTTCTATAATTCTTGGGGAAACAACACTTTGAAAAAATGGCTTAAAGAGCCGGTGGCACTGCAGAAGTTGGCGGATGCCAATTGGAATCCACAAAACTAAAGGTCTTTTAGGGAGTGAATTACTCCTCTACAAAGTAGAATTTCTTTTTGTTGTTCTGGATTTCGATACGCTGAATAGAATCAAAAGGAATACTAATATCATTACGCTCCGGATTCAAGAAGCTTCTAATACCACTTAAGCTATCATTCTTAAGCTCCATGGTATCGAAATAAAACACTGATTTCCGCCCGTTACATTCGTATATACGGGCTTCTATTGTTGGATTGTTCTGTAAAAATTTTGACTGACCATTCTTGTCTTTGACAAAAACGTATTCCATGTCATACGCATAAAAATACACAGGCCCAAGATATAGGCTGTCTGTAGAGTCTAGCTGGGTAAACACCGGATACTCCAGCATTTGAATTTTAAAACTTTCGGGGCTTACCGTATAAACCTGACAGCTCACGATCCCCGTAAGGATACCCGATAAAAGCAGCAATTTGATGGCTAGTTTTTGCCCCATACGCGTGGATTTACACTTAATTTCAATACAAATTATATGCCAACAATAAGGTACGAATAAATTGTTATTCAAAAAACAGCTGATATCCTTTCAGGCAGGACGATCCTAAGGCATTGAAAGTGAATGCCCACAACACAATTAAAGAAAAAGAAGGATATAATTTTTGTAACTTCAGAAGATAAAAATCGAGCCAACCTATATGAAAACACTAAAACTATTTTGCCTCTTAGCTGCCCTGTTCGCCTTACCGACACTTGTTTCTGCCCAGGATGAAACCGCCGAGGCCCAACAGTATGAAGCCATCTTTACTGACAAAGACAAAGGATTTTTGCGCTTGTGGTACTACGAGCAGGTCTTAAAAATGGAATTGGCAGAGGACCAACAAGATGATTACTACACCCTGCTTACCTTCTATACTTACAAAATGACCAAACTCGCTCTGCCTAAATACGGCTATACAGACGCAGAGCAAAAACAAAAATTTGACGATCTGGTAACACGTCTAAACGTAGACATGAAGGACTTTTTAAGCCCTGAGAATTATAAGATTCACCTGGAGAGTTTTAGTAATATTCGCGATAAGGTATACGCGAAACGCGGCTGGACCGACTAGTTAGTCGTCAAAGCTGATGCGGTCTCTAATACCACCGTCCTTGTGGTGAATGATCACATCGGACTTCTTTTTACGCGCAATACTTTTAGCACGATTGATCGCTGTACTTTGTTTGCGGTGTTTTGAAGTAATTCGCTTGTTTCCTTCTCGGCGTACCGCCCATCCGTCCTCATAAGGAACAACATGCTGGTGCCAGGTACGCGGGCGTGAATTTTTCTGGGTCGACTCAAAAATCTGGGTAATGATCTCCAATAAAGTCCTTAGAAACGATTTCTCTTTGGCCATTGGCCGAAGTTAGGGAAATTAATCAAACACATTCATCACTTCTTGTATGGTCATATGATCTAAAGGCTTGTTGACATATTTAACCACAGTTCGTGACTGATGGGCACGCTCAATGTCTTCTGGATTGAGCGAGGTGCTCAACATTACGACCACTAAATTTTTTCCGCCAGTTTGCTCAAGGATTTCATAGTTCTCTAAAAACTCCCAACCGTCCATAACCGGCATATTTATGTCTAGGAACAACAGATCAACCTGCTCCTCTCCGGCCTTTAAGTATTCAAGACCTTCAATTGGGTTTTCAAATGCCACGATCTCCTCTGTCACATCATTCCTGGTAAGCATGAGCTTGTTGAAGAAATTGGTGTTGTGATCATCATCGACCAACATGATTCTTTTTAATCTTTTCATAAGTACTATTTAGGGATGGTAAAATAAAAAGTGGAGCCCTTACCTACTTCCGAAGTGAGCCAGAGCTTACCGCGGTGTAATTCAGCCACTTTTTTACAGTGAGACAATCCAATTCCCGTACCCGGGTACTCTGCGCGGTTATGCAACCGTTTAAAAACGTCAAAGATTTTTCCAAAGTGTTCTTCTGGAATTCCTATGCCGTTATCACTTATGGAGAAAGTATAGTGGGTGTAACTTTCTTCCATGTCTATCTCAACAAAAGGATCTGTGTCTGATGCAGTATACTTGATACCGTTTTGAATGATATTCAAAAATAAACGATACAAATCACTTCTGTAAGCTTTTATCTTTATTGGTTCACCAATGTAAGCCACTACTGCTTGGGAACTTACAATGGTATCGTTCAGGTCAATTTTTATTTCTTCAATAAGTCCGCGAACATCTAGGTCGGTCATTTCTGTTTCACGTCCAATTCGAGAATACTCTAAGAGAGAAGTATTAAAGTCTTTCATTCTATAAGCAGATCCCTGAATTACCTGTAAACATTCGTTCACTAAATCATTAGAGCTATCAATCTCCTCTTCAAGTAGTTTGGAAAAGGACAATATGGAGTTCAAAGGTTCCTGTAGATCTTGAGAAGCGACATAGGTAAACTGCTCTAATTCCTTATTTTTATTAATTAAGGCCGTGTTCAAATCAATCAGGCGTTGGCTGGACTCCCGTTCTGAGGTATAATTAACTACCGAAGTTATATTGTTGTGTGCACCGAGCATACGAATGGGCTTACCCGATTCATCGCTAATCATCATTCCCCTACAACGTATGTATACGGTCGATCCATGTTTATGGGTGTAGCGCACAATTTGATCGTATGGAATTTGCGGATTTTCAAAATGCCTGTTCAGCATTTCTCCAGCAATTTTTAAATCATCCTGGTTGATGATATCGCGCCAGGCAGAAGCTTCATGGGGCATTAAGGCTGGATCATAGCCCAACTCCGTCCAGAACTTAGAGCTCATCCATTCTATCTCTGGATTTTCAAGATCCCAATACCAGATACCATCGAGAGATCCCTTCTGAATAAAATCAAAGATTCTCGAGTCTTTTTTAACTAAATCATAAAGCTCCTTCTTTAAATAATGGTCCATGCTTTACTCCAATTAAAAAATTAGTTCAACTACATTAGGCAGCATAACTACCTGATTAAGCCACACAGGAATGACTTCAATAACAAGAGGGGGTAGATGAAAAAGCTCAGGGTTCCAAATGCTAAAAAATCTTCTGGATCAAAGTTGAGTAAACTGCTTACAGGGAAGACAAGCGCGTTAGTCCCAAACTCATTGAACGATCCATGATCCTACAATCACGCTATCAACTGCAAGATAAGGAATAATTAAAGTAGAATTAAACTAAATAAGAAGTTAAGCCATAGATAATTTATCCGTTAATGGTGAATATTGACCTCATAAATCCGGTGTGACGTCTATAAAGAATGAGCCATATAATTGTAACAACTGTTCAAGCCAGAAAAATAATCAACGTACTCAAGAGCTTTTAAGAATCGCCCGGCCACATGAGAGAATCCAGAGCATAAACAACAATTCAACAATACGTTGAATAAGCCCAACATAGGCCGATTGCGGCATGGCAAGCAAAAGCAACACGAGTCCTAAAGTCAGGATTCCTGCTCCTACTGAAAACTGACTGAAACGCTTTATCACCTTCCAGTTTATTAAGTTCCCAGCCAATGATCATCAAGCAAATCGGCACAAATAAATAAGTTAACAACCCTACTAAACTATGAATGAGCTGTGAAATACTGGGGTCTATCAATTCTTTATTGCAACCGGCGTCACAAGGAAAAAGAGCCACCATAACCGTAGCCAAACCGTAAAAGATGCCTACGCCCAAAAAGCCCGCATTTAGTCCTCGCGTTCTGGGGAAATACTTTCTTGCTGAAAAACAGAACCACGCAATCAATAATCCGCTGGGTAAGTATGCTAAAAACCGTAAATAAATACCATACTCGGTATCAACGGCATACGATTCACTAATCAGTTGACTGATGGGATCATAGTCTGGAACCAGCATCCCTCCTACTACAGCCGCAACAGCGAACAAGATGATTCCTATAATTCCGGTCCAATAGGTTTGTTTGTTGTTCAAATTGAATGGTATTTATTAATGCAAGTGGAATCTAAAATTGTCAAGCCTTCTTCTTCCCTAGAGAAACCTCATAGTCTTCAATATTCCCAACAATTTGAACACTGAGAAATTTAGTTTTACGCTTGGGGTCTACCTCTACGATCTCGTCTTCTTTCATGGGGTCTGAAACAGAATCACGGCGGCTGCCAAAGATCTTTTGCCAAGCGGCTTTCCTGACGGTCTTCCACGGAATTCGCAAGGAGTAATCTATGTTTTGTTTACTGTCGTGGGTACCCGAAAGCTCCATATGTCCAAGAGTAGATTCAATGGTCATATTGGGTATGCTGATGGTTCCTCGATTTACCGACAAACTGTTTTGCAGCGTATCAAAGCGGATGTTTCTCAAATTCTTATCACCCATATAATCAGACAGGGCCAACATCGGGTCAAAATCTCGCAGACGCCCATCTAAAACCTCAACCTCCATATTGATCTCTGATTGGTCCAAATCTGCGACCATATCTGGATAGATTCGAATTTTTCCGGTGATGGTCGAGGTAAGTCTTCCCATGAGGTTCTCAGAAACCAAAAAGTCTTGCCCAAAGTTTTCAAATTTGAATAGCAGCTTATCCAACTCCACATTGTTCATCACCAAATTGGGTTGTACGTAGATGTGCTCCGGATCGCTTCCATTGAAATAGCCGCTAAGTCTAATGTTTCCTCCAGCAGCGTCCATGTTCAGCGTGTCGACATAGATATAATGATTCGGAGTGGTTCTGAGTTCTGCTTTGATGTTTTGTAGGTCGATCTTATGGTAAATGAAATGGCCAATGTCAGCCTTAAAACGCATATCAGTAAAGGGCAACTCATAGATGTTGAACGCTTCAGCATGCTCGGGTACATCTGCCGTTGTTGGCTTGGTGTTCGTCACAGGTTCAGTCTCGGTGAATTGAAAATTGAACAGTTCATCAAAGTCGATATAGTTGGCCTCGACAAAAAGGTAATTGTCCTGTTGTTTAACAGCTGCATCTTCGCCCAAATAGTAATTCAGATCAAAATTGAAGTTTGTGGAACCGATCTCTCCGTGAAATCCTTTGACCAGTAAATGCGCGTCTTCATACAGGATGTCTCCCCTAAAATTGGTAAAGCGCAACGGATGCACCTCCATCTTGGTGTCTAACTTATCCAAGGCCAATTCAATAGAATGCAGTGTAGAATCCTTGTAGTGCATGCTAGAGGTAAAATGCAAGGCCAGATCATCAAAGATCTCGTGTCGGTAATCCTCAGGCACATAATTTTCTCCTTTATACGAGAAAACGTCCTCTAAACGCAGTTTTTTGGAAGTCAGGTTGATGTCCAGATCAACGTCTCCATTGAGCTCTGGTTGCATCCAAAAGGCAAAATCATGAATGAGTCCGTCAAAGTGAAAATCGCTATCATCAATAAACCCAGTAAAGTCTACAATCCTTAAATCTGCCTTATCTATAAGGATGTCTGCATGGAAGTCGTGCAGTTTATGTGGATAATGTTTGAGGTCTGCATTGAGGCTATCTACAAAGAATTCTCCTTTGGGCAGAAATTCTGATTCTGTGAAATCCCTTGCCGCAGCTTTAAAAGACAGGCCAAGGCTCATATTTTCAATTTGTTCATCGATCCCCTTGGCAATTGAATCTTGCGCAGTAAATCCACTGAGCTCTGCAATATCGAGTTTATTTGAAAGAATGTCCAAATGGACATCAACGGGCGTATCTGTATGATGCACGATGGCTGGTAGGTCTGACAAAAAGCCGCTTATAGACAAATCAGAATTACCCATATACATTTCAAACTGTTTGAGGGTGGCCTCTTTTCCATTCATGACCAGATCCACATTCAAACTGTCTAAAGGCGCTGGGAATTGCTTGGCATCCAAACTTAGATTCTCCACCTTTAAAGCGGCAAAATACGCTTGATTGAGCTGCTGCAAGGTATTCTCTGGATGATCAATATCAATGATATCGTGGAAGTTCATCTCCAAAGAGACACTCCCGCTTGCATTTTGTACCTGCTCCAGTTCAAAGAAATCGGTGATAAAGGCCAGGTTAAAATTGGAGTTGACTTGCATATCCACCTCTGGCGCGTTAAAATTCTTGACAAAGAGTGAGCCTTCAAAATCGCCTTTTTCCAGACTGGCACGCATGTCTGTTATGGAAAACTCCATGGTGCTGGCATCACGATTGGCTCCGTTGGTAAAATGCCCTTTGAAACCCATCTGATCAATCTTTTTCTCACTGGCCCTGTTCTCTAAAAAGGCCTTTCCAGCTCCAAACTCCGCATTGATAAAGGGTCTATTCCCTAAATTGGCCGCACCTTCTATGGTTGCTGAAAAATAGATCTCCCCAGCGTTGTTGTAGCGTTCTAAAAACGGAATTACATCAACCGGTGCAAAAGCGATCAGCATATCAAAATTGGGCTTGGTCCCAGTAATGGTAAGATCCAGATCCACATCGTTGAGAATGTCTATAGAACCCACGAGCTCAAAATCGCCATTCTCCATCACAATTCCAGAAGGTTCAATATCTAATATTCCCGTATCTTCATTGTAGGAGACATCCGTGTGGAGCTCAAAATGTTTTTTACGGATAAAGGTGGTATCGCCATCCTTGATCACGTTCAGCTCTAATTCCGTATCGATATGCCCCGCAATAATACTGTCCTTTTGGATGAATCCGCCTTGCCCAGAATAAATGAATTTTTCCACATCTGTATTTGTGGCCTCATCCAAGGTGTGAACATCTAAATTCTTGAATTGGATCTTTTTAAGATGGATGTTAGTGGTGGTGGAATCTGTCTCGGTTGGAGCTTCTAAAGCCAACTGGATATTGGTGGTATTGTTCTCGTGAATTACCAAGTTGAAAACCCCGTCCTCTACTAAAATGGATTGAATGTCGTAGTTGCCATTGACTATGTCCCACAGATTGAAACCAATGTAGACGTCTTTGACATCCATGATAAGCGGGGCCCCGTCTTCTTTGGTCTCAAAGATCTGAATGTCATATACCTTGATGGAAATATCTGGGAAGTTTCCCCAAAGTGAGAGTTCACTATCTCCGATTTTGACAAGCCCTTGATGCTCCATATTGAGCTTGGCGATCTCTCCTTTAATGATCTCTGTTTGATGGTTTTGCACATAGATAAGGAGTCCTCCAACTATCGAAATTGGAAGAAGGATCAGTGCCAATAAAATCCGTTTATGTGATTTTTTAAGCTTCACAGCGCGTGCAAATTAGTACAGGGAGTTAGTTGCTCTTTAAAATTAACGAATTCAACTGAATTGGATTGCCTTTTGACTTTGGTAAAGCGATTTAGACAACAATCCAAAACTAAACGATCATAGCGCGCGTAAAAACAGCAGTAACTCCTCACGAGCTGCCTGTTTGGCTTTTAGATCTCCCTCTGGTGTACCGCCTTGATTGTAGGTGTACATTTTATCTCCGAGTCGCATTTGGCCATGCATTTGAGCAGATTTTTGGTCGGGATTGGTACTGATCAAATGTCCTGCAGCCTCAAACTGCAGATTCTTAACAGCATGTTTGAAGTTGTTCTTTTGCAATCGAGCTGCTATGGTATCGGCCATTGAAGCAGACGGCCAAACCTGATCCTCTATCCCAGAGATTAGTAATACGGGGCCTCCAATTTGTTCTACGGCAATGGCAGCCTCAGCAGCTTCTGGTTTGGCTAATCCTGCATTCCAATACCCTAAAAGATCCAATTGTTCTTGAGAACCTCCTTGAATTTTTTCCATGGGCACAAAAGGGATCGCTTGTCCCTTAAAGGTCCAGCTAGGTTTTAGCTCATCAGAATTATAAGGTAAAACGGTATAGGCCACAACGCCACTTACTCGATTAGGAAACTTGGATGCCACCACCAAAGCCAACTCCGCATTTCTGGATGCGCCCATGACCACAATGCGATCTGGGTCTACATCGGGTTGTGCGATTAACCAATCCAAGGCCTTTTCAAAATATTCCAAGGCTATGTCCTCAGGCAGTTGCGGTAGATCTCCAACACCTGAGTACGGCAAGGACAGCCCGTTCATATTATTTTGGGCCAGATATTGCGCCCAATAATCGCCCCATTGGCCACCACCAATTAGAATTACCGTTGTCTTTGCCTGATCACTGTCTTGGGCAAAATAGTTGGCCCAGAGCCCGTTTTGTTGAATAGGACGCGCTTTTACCCCATCGAACAACAAAGCATCGGCAGTAAAATATCCACCCACCAAGAATCCAACAATTCCAAGGCCTAGCAGTAGTTTTTTCATTATTTATAATTTATAGTAGTTGATGAATCTTGGCGTATTGCAGCAACATAATGGTTTTTCCGTCCTTAATTTCTCCAGAGTCTATCATGCCTAAGGCATCATCAAAAGCGAGTTCCAACACCTCTATGTTCTCTTGCTCTTCTTCTAAGCCTCCGCCTTCACTGACCTTCATGCTGTTGTCATACTCCGCCACAAAGAAATAAAGGATCTCCGTGACCGAGCCGGGTGACATATAAGCTTCGAACGCTTTTTGAACCGTACTTATTTTATAGCCGGTCTCTTCCTCGGTTTCTTTTCTGATGCAATCCTCCGGATTGTCCTTATCCAAGAGTCCTGCACAGGCTTCTATCATCATCCCATCATCATTGCCATTGATGTAAGTAGGCAGTCTGAATTGGCGGGTAAGGATCACTGTACCCTGCTGCTTGTTGTATAGTAAAATTGCCGCGCCGTTGCCCCGATCATAGGCTTCTCTGGCTTGGGATTCCCAGGTCCCGTCTGTATTTTGGTAATCAAAAATGACCTTATTAAGTGTATACCAATTGTCTGAGAGGATCTGAGTTTCTTTGATTTTAACGCGTGGGTTGTTCATATTTAGTAAGCTATAATCTGGAAAATAATAGGATTGACTCTTGCTTTATACAAATTAATCGTAGTACTCAATCTCACGCTCCCAAACCATATTCAGCTTGCCATCAGAGCCTCTGCGTTTGCTGATCCAATTCCCATAGGGATCATAAACGTACTCAAAAGTGGTTTGATGGGTTTGTTTTCCAGTCTCATCGAACCAATTCTGAATGATTAGGTTGCCCATTTCATCATAAGTCGAAACGAATTTTGTGTAGCCGTCATCCTTGCTGTTGAATTTATACTGCGCAACCTCTTGCCCGTCTTTATTGTACTCATAGGTTCGACGATCTTTGAGAGATCCATCTCGCAGATAGCGCAGCTGCTCTATCTTTTGATTCTTTGCATTGTATTTATATTCGTGTTTCCACTGCGGATTCCGATCGGGATCTGACATGCTCATCACTATTAAATTTCCGTTAGCATCGTAAGTGTTGTTTTGAATTTGAATCAGTCTGTCATCGCTATTGTAGGATAGTACCTCTATTAATTTATTGTCACTGTTGTATTGACAAGTCCAATAATTCTTCACGATCTCGGATTGATCAATCACCATTCCTTCAATTGCCTTACCCGCCTTATTCCGTTCATAATAGGTTGTCTCGATAAGAACTCCATAATCTTCAAAGCGACGAATTTCAGTCATATCACCGTTCTTGTCATAGATTATGATCGTATTTAGCCCATCATCAAACAAACTTTCACGTGCCTTTAATTGGCCGTTTTTGGGCTTATACATCGATTCTTTGACCGATTTCATCACTGGGCCATCATTCTCAGATTCGTTCTGAGCATAAAGGGTATCCGCGACACTAAATACTAAAAGGGCAAGGATATAGTAGTGTTTCATAAAAACATAGGAATAATACTTAAAGGTATTGTTTCTACTGGAAACTAGGTATTGAGTTGAGATTGTTTTAAAAAGAAAATCAATTGTTTTTACGCTCACTTCTGCGCATCGGCATGGCATCAATGGTTCTGAATAATTCTTCGCGTGTCAGGATTTCTGTTTGACGCAGTTTTACGCCTCCGTCCAAACCAATTAAAAGTACTTCAAAGTCTTTGGAGGATTTGAAAAGCCTTTGGATCGCTCCCTCCTTCAGCTGACCATCTTCACGGTTTAAATCTGCTGTATAATCGACAAAATCATATTCCGAGTCACGAATTACATAAAGGACCAACTTGCGTTCTTTGAGCCCCGCTTCCGCTCCTTTAAATTGCTCCAACTGCTTTTGAAGCACCTCATTATCGGCTTCATTAGATTTGACAACTAGGATCCGCTCTTTCCATTTGTGGACGCTCAGATCTTGTCCAGAAGTATTTTGTGTCAACATAATAGTCAGGACTATTGCGAGTAATAAAGCGATTCGATTCCCCATGGTTTAAGTTAATCAAAAAACAAGAGATCTTCAGCTAAACGGCAATACTCAAGTAAGAGTGGCTTTGATAAATCAGTCATCTCCTTTCCCCAAATAAGCACGTATGGCCTTGATCTGGCCTTGGGCATTGAACTGCATCACATCTACCACAAAAAGCTCTTCTGTATCATTTACGACAATTTTCAGCTCTGCCACGACCGTATCCGCATTCTCATAGGTTTCCAATACGTCAATAGTGAGTGACCTTGCAGCCTCAAAGTTCTTTTTGGTTTCACTAAGCGCCAAGGATTTACCCGCAACACGTATTTTCCAATCCCGCAGGACAATGTCCTCTGCAAACAGATCTTCCATGGCCTGTAGATCTTTCTCGGCGTACTTTTTAAGATAAAGCAGTGAGAGGTCTTTATTGGAATGCTTAGGGTTTGTTTGACTCAT
Organism: Gilvibacter sp.; assembly: GCF_013214815.1. Taxonomy (GTDB): domain Bacteria; phylum Bacteroidota; class Bacteroidia; order Flavobacteriales; family Flavobacteriaceae; genus Gilvibacter. The sequence goes on along the minus strand of NZ_JABSPU010000049.1, from coordinate 1,265 downwards.
GAATAAGAAAAGCTTTATCTAAATGATCTAATTAACGTCTATTAAAAGAACTGTAACGCACCAAAGTCCAACAAAAGAATAAACCCAGGAGTCCAATGCCGTAATAACCGTAAAAGACCAAGAGCAACATGCCCCAAACTAGCAATTAAAGCAAAGGTCTTTAAACGGCGTAGGACCGCGTTTGGCCCGATTGCGTCTATAATTGACGGATTCTGAAAGGAAAACCTCATCGGACTTTTTGAGGTAGTACTCAATCTGTGCCTCTGAGAACCCCTCCTGTTCCATCTTAGCGCGGATCTCGCTGGAACCCAATCCTTGCATCCTAAGGGAAACGCTGTAGTCTAGTTTATCTTTAACCATGGAAATTAACTATAAGATTCAACGTTCATTGCTTCAATCGTACTCGATTATCAGTTAGACTGCACTACCGCCATATCAAAACCGACGTATTTGCTTTTTTTCCACATGCCCTGTTCTTTCATTTGGAGATAGAGTTTGTAGGTGTAATTCTGTCTGCGGCCTTCAAAGGTTTGCCAACCTTCGTTATCAGTGCCTGTGTTTTTAAAGTTGCTCTTCAAATAACCCAGTAGATAATCATAGAGGTCTTCTGCCTGCTCGTCCGATGTTGTATAGGTATTGGTTGAAAGCGAAAACAGATTACCGCTAGCATCAAAATGATAGTCTATATCTGCAGTTTTGCCGTTGCTCAGGGCGAGCTCATAGTACAAATAAAGCGCTCCATCAGCTTGTTTGTCTTCCTCATAAAGCTCAATATTTGAGCGTCGCGATTCGACTTTCTTTATACCATTCACATCGGAATAAAACTCTGCCCCGCGCAAGGCACCGCCTGCGTTGGGTAAGAGTAACTCATTGGCCAAGGCACTCACAGAAGTTTGTGCACCTAGACTAATGCTCATTAAAATAAATGCTGTAGCAAGTATGTTTTTCATGTATAAATGTGATTATTTAATCTTTTTACCTTGATTGTATTCTACTCGAGTTTCAGATCCATCGCTGAGCAAACAAAATTCAATTCCGTGCTTTTTACCGTTGAGATAAGTGCACTGATAGGTCAAAACACCGTTTTTGTAGGTTTCGGACTTGATCTTTTTACCAAGTGTATTGTTGTATTTGATCTCCTGCCAAGATCCTTCTTTATTCGTGTAATACTTGATTTCCTGTTGGACTACATAAGGCTGATCTGGGTAATATATGACCTTATTAGCCAGTTCCTTGTTGCTCCCATTGTAGTAAATCTCAGTCTC
>NZ_JABSPU010000048.1 GCF_013214815.1 Gilvibacter sp. | reverse complement strand
AAAATAATTCTAAAAAGCGTACGATAAAGTAATTCCGTACCTAAATGATAGTAAACGGAAGCGCGCGCGTTCCTCCGTAGTTGAAAATCGAAAATCGCTGTCCATAAAATCAAATATTGCGTATTCGCTTAGCGTCTCATTCAAATTATCGTAGAAGGATTCAGGCAGATCTTGGACATTACGGATGGAATAGTCGTGATAACCCGTTCCCGGTCCAGCGATCAAAAAGTCAAGGGCAAGGCGTTTGTTGATGGCCCATTTATAGCCAACCATGAGTCCTAAAGAGGTGAGTTTTAGTCGGCCGTCAAACTGAATGTCCAACGGGGTTCCATCGTCATCAATAAAGACACCGTTGATCTCTGAGCTGTAGTTAGTATGTTTTAAATAGGCTCCAAAATAGAATCCATCCATTCTGTATTGACGGGTCTTTTTAATGTAGTAGCGCACTTCCGGAATGATCTTAAAGCCCGAATAGGTCAAATCATTGGTGGTCAATCTAGAGGTGCGTAAACCCGAGAAACGGATCAGACCCTCCTCACTTTTTAATCCCAAACCCAGGCTGGCCGCCCAGTGATCTCCAAAGCTACGTTCATAACGTATTTGCAGTGATCCGTTGATCAGATCACTTAAATTGAGTCCTATCTCATTGCGATAATTAACTTCTGCATCATGTTCTTGAGCCATACTGGTCCCAAATAATAGAACTGCCAATAGGAGAAGCCAATTGTTTTTCATCTGCGTTATGGTTGGATTAATTGCCTTAGTTGACTTAAATGTACGGGAATTCCTCGTAATTTTATAAAGTGATTCAAGCAGAGGAACATGCGAAAAAAAAACTGTGAAATCTGTTCTCAAGACTTTGATACCATGTTCAGGGTCCAATACAAGCAACCCAAAGCTTGGGTGTTTTTATGTGAAAGCTGTTTGTTGCGTGTAAAAAAAGACAATCCGCTATACAAATACGGCGGCACTTGGAAGCGCTAACATTAAAATGAATCAATCAACAATGGAGCTGGAAATATATCAAGTAGATGCCTTTACGGATCAGGTTTTTGGCGGCAACCCTGCTGCGGTGGTTCCCTTAAAGGAGTGGTTGGACGAGCAGACCATGCTTAAAATTGCTCAGGAGAATAATTTGGCAGAAACCGCTTATTTCTTGCAACGAGAGGATCATTTTGAGATTCGTTGGTTCATGCCGCATGCGGAGATTGACCTCTGTGGCCACGCTACCTTGGCATCTGCCTTTGTGATCTTTGAGTTTGTTGATCCTTCTTTGGATGTAGTTCATTTTTCATCTCAAAGCGGTCCATTGAGTGCAAAACGTTTAGACAACGGAAGCATACAATTGGATTTTCCCACTCGAAAACCAGAACCCATTCCCATTCCCCAGGAAGTTTTTGAATCTTTCAATTACAAACCCTTAGAAGCTCACGCCAGTCGAGATTTAATACTGTTATTTGAGTCCGAAGATCAAATCCGAAGTATAGAATACGAGCTTAATAGTCTAAAGCATTTACCGTATTTGGGGATCGTTCCCACGGCCAAAGGAGATACTGTAGATTTTGTTTCTCGGGTCTTTGATGCCGTGGCTAGTATGCCAGAGGATCCTGTTACGGGATCAACACACGCCAGTTTGATACCTTTTTGGAGTGAAAGACTTGGAAAAAACACCCTTTTAGCGCATCAATTATCAGAACGTGGGGGCGTGTTATACTGCGAGCATAAAGGCGATCGAGTGCATATTGCCGGGAATGCAGTATTGTATCTGAAAGGAAAGATTTATATCTGATTTCTTTTTTGCCATTACCCCTTGCCACAATTAAGAATTTGAATAAATTTGCATTCCTCTTACGGGGTGTAGCGTAGCCCGGTTATCGCGCCTGCTTTGGGAGCAGGAGGTCGCAGGTTCGAATCCTGCCACCCCGACAAAAGAAAAAGCCTGTTAGCGTAGAAAGTTTACTTTCTTAAGCGAAACAGGCTTTTTCTTTTGCAACAAACCAAAACCAGGATCACGAGCCGTAGGTGAGTAATCCTTTTGTTTGTTGCTTTCTATAAATGAACGAAAGTTTACTTTCTTAAGCGAAACAGGCTTTTTCTTTTGCAACAAACCAAAGCCAGGATCACGAGCCGTAGGTGAGTAATCCTTTTGTTTGTTGCTTCTATTTTATCACATTACTAAAGTTATTGTGTGCCGATAAAGCTCAATTGCGCCTTCCGCTTACGCGGCTAACTCTTTCAAACATCCACTGGATGTTTGGTTTTGCTTTGCAAAACAACACTCGTTAATGTTTGTTGTTTCTATTTGCAACATTACTAAAGTTGTTCTTTACTGCTAAAGTTCAATTATGCCTTCCGCTTACGCGGCTAACTCCTTCAAACATCCATTGGATGTTTGGTTATGCTTGGCAAAACAGCACTCGTTAATGTTTGTTGCTTTTTCCAAACGCCAGGAGACTTGTTACCAACGGGTGTTTAAAACGAAGACTGCATAGAAAGCGCAGCTTTCTGGCTTTCTCTAGCGACATCCCCAAATCAGGATCATTTGCGCAGTAAAAGAATCCTTACGGGTTCACTTCCGGCGAGCGTTGAAAACAAAAAAAGCGCCCAAAGGCGCTTTAGATTTTTCTTTCTCAATTCTTATTGCTTCCGCAAGTAAATGGTGCCAAAGTCGGTTCGGATATCCAGCTTAGTACCGCCACCGTTGAGTTCAGCGTTGATCATTTTTTGGTTGTCGCTGTATTCTTCCTGGACAATCTTAAAATCGAGATTACTCAAGATCTCTTGTCCAATGATACTGGCACTGACCTTGGTTTTTGCAGGCATAGTGATATCAATATCTCCATCATTACTGATGATTGAGAAAAGATCGTCTGGGCGCTTTTTATCAAAGACCACCTTGACATCACCTCCAAGCGTATTTACTAAGGCAGGTCCACTTACGTCAGTCAGTTCAATGGCTTTGTACTGACTAGAGACCATGAGTTCTCCAGCATAGTCGTTGATTTTTAAGGCTTCCGCAGAGAAAATTAATCGACTGGGGTTGCTGTTGTTTTTGCATTTCCCTGCGTCCAAAACAAGTTTTACGCTATTCGGCACTAAAATCTCGTAGGAGGTACTGCTCACAAATAGTACGTTGGACTGTCCGTCTGCGGCTTTATCTGTAATGGTCAAACGACTACCAAATTTTTGAATATCAAAATTCATGTCAATGGCCGTGTGATCTTCCTTAGTGCTTCCTAGTGGTGTAAGTCCTTTTGACTTTTCTTTTTTGTCTTTGTCAAAATTGCTGAAGTATAGGTAACTGATCGAATCCTTACCTGTTGTATTTATGCGGGCCTGTCCGTTTAAGACATAACTATTGCCTTTGTTTACATAAAAGAAATTCTCTGGTGTAGTGCTTTTAATGACTACTTGATCTCCGTCGTATCCAGATATTTGGATCTTAGAAGAAGTACATATTTCCAAAGTGCCTTTATTAAAGTCGATGGACTTCTCCTGCGCAGAAAGGCTCACTACGGCCAGAAGCATTACTAAAGTGATGAACGTTTTTTTCATGATGAATGTTTATTGATTATTAAAAGCAGCCACCGCCAGTGAAGCCGTATTGCGCACTGCGGCTTCCTGGTTGCGGTCTGCTACGATTTGTTCCAGCGGATCTGTCGCTCGTGTTTCTTTGAGCTCCGCCAGTGTTTTTATAAGTTTTATCTGTACCAAGGCTTCAGTCTCGCTACTTAAAGCACCGAGTAGCGCCGTGCGAACTTCTTCCTGTTGGCCAAAGGCCTTGAGCGCGGTAATGGCCTCGATCTTTACATTGGTTTGGGTCTCCTCACTCAGTAAAGAGATCAGTACTTTTTGAAAGTTTTCATCGGCAGTGCGATCTTGGCTTGCTTGATAGGCTGCTAAGGCTTCGAGTTGCTCGCTCGGATATTCCATCGCGGCAATTTGATCCAACATTTCTTGCTGCGCTGGGTCAATTCCGGAGCCATTATTTAAAAAAGGAATACTCAACAATCCAAGTACTAAAACTGCTGCAACTGCATACCACCATTTGGTCTTTTGTTTCTTAGGGGTTGAGTGCAACTCCTTTTTAAGACGCGCTTCAAAGAGGACATCTTGGGACTCAGGCCACTGCTGGAGTTCTCCTTCTGATTTTATTCGTTCTAATTGCTTCTCTAAGGACATGTCTTTAATTTTTCTTCTATAGCTGCTTTCAGCGCCAATTTTGCGCGTCTATACTGATTGCGTACCGTACTTTCTTTAAGATCTAAATGCTGAGCGATTTCTCTGTGCGAATACCCCTCAATGGCATACAATACTACAACCAGCCGATGCTGTTCTTTTAGTTCGTCCAAAGCTTCTTGCATTAGCTGCAGCGGAAGCTCATTGGTCTGATCTTCTTCTGGAATAAAGGCTACCGTGGTGTCCTCTTCCTCTTGCCAGTCAAAGCGCTGTTCTTTCCGCAATACGTCCAGAGACATATTGGTTGCAATTCGGTAGAGCCAGGCGCCTAAATTGCTGTTTGCATCCAGATCATCGATCTTTTGAAAGCCCTTGATAAATGCTTCTTGTACCACGTCTTGCGCCAAGCTAGGCCGCTTTAATATGCGTATCGCCGCCGAATACAGTAGCCCTTTGTAGGTGTTAAACACCTCGAGTTGAGCTGCATAAGAATTGGCTTGGCAGGCCTTTATTAGTTGTGGTGTGTTAGACAATCTGTGATGCTTTGTTGTTTAGTAAACGGAGCGCTTTTGAAAATGTCGCAAAAAAAATTCGAAAAATTTATTTTTCAGGAAATCCGTACATCGAATAAATTTTGGGTTGTAAGTAATTTCTGTATTTTTGTGAGATCAACTATTGCAACTAGACCGCCCTTAAATTGAAGAAGGATGTACTTTTTGTCTTGGTTCAATTTGTACTGTTTGTTTGTTATCTATTGAACTGGGGCCTCCTAGATTTAGAAGCACCACTGATGCTGCGTTACGCGGCTAGTGCGGGTGTTGCTCTAGGTATTGTCATTGTCATCTTGGGAATTCTCAACCTGAGTGACAACTTAAGCCCGTTCCCTTCGCCTAAAAAGAATGGCGTCCTGATCCAAAACGGCATCTATAAATACGTTCGGCATCCGATTTATTTAGGGATTTTGGTCGGTATGTATTCTTATGCCCTCTATGCGGCTTCCGTTGAGAAAATGGCAATCACCTTGCTCATCAATTTTGTCTTTTATTGGAAATCCAGCTACGAAGAAGAATTGCTTGTCCAACGCTATAGCAGTTATTCTAACTATCAAGAAGTGACAGGGAGATTCTGGCCTAAATTCGGCGGAAAAAGATCGCAATAAGGTTATCAACATTCTTGATAACTTTTCCTGTAAGGATTGCCTTTATTCTACTACTTTTACTGTATCAAATCAGAATGAAATGTCAGATACTATAGAACGCGTAAAATGTTTGATCATAGGCTCGGGACCTGCAGGTTATACCGCAGCTATCTATGCTTCACGGGCTAATATGTTTCCGGTATTGTACCAGGGAATGCAGCCAGGTGGGCAACTTACCACTACCAATGATGTAGAGAACTTTCCAGGCTATCCTGACGGAATTACCGGCCCGGAAATGATGATAGAATTGCAAAAGCAAGCCCAACGTTTTGGTACGGATGTACGTGACGGCTGGGTTACTAAAGTTGATTTCAGCGGACCGGTGCATAAAATTTGGGTCAATGAAACTACGGAGATCCATACAGATACTATCATTATCAGTACGGGAGCTTCTGCAAAATACCTCGGGCTAGAATCTGAACAAAAATATTTAAACCTCGGTGGAGGCGTATCGGCTTGTGCCGTTTGTGACGGATTCTTTTACCGCAATCAAGAAGTGGTGATCGTTGGAGCAGGGGACTCTGCTTGTGAAGAAGCACACTATCTTTCTAAGCTGTGTAAAAAAGTAACCATGTTGGTGCGTCGTGATGAATTCCGCGCCTCTAAGATCATGGAGGCTCGTGTGCGTAACACAGAGAACATCGAGATCCTTTTCAATACAGAAACTGATGAAGTCTTAGGAGACGGTCAAGTAGTTACTGGAGTTCGTGTAAAGAACAATGTCACTGGCGCAACTGATGAGATTCCAGCAACCGGATTCTTCGTAGCCATCGGACACAAACCCAATACTGATATCTTTAAAGGTTGGTTAGACATGGATGAGACCGGTTATATCATTAACAAGGCAGGAACAGCGCACACCAATGTGCCTGGAGTCTTTGTTTCTGGTGATGCTGCAGATCATGTATACCGTCAAGCGATCACTGCCGCCGGTACTGGATGTATGGCAGCTTTGGACGCAGAACGTTATTTAGCGGCTGTTGAAAGTGAAACCACAGTAGCTTCTTAATCGCTATTCGTATAAAAGAACAAAAGCCGCTTTAAAAGCGGCTTTTTTTATTGTTGTGGTCCGTGGTTATAACTGTAAGAGCGTTGCAGCATCCAACCGTCTTTTTCTTTGATCCAAAGGTGAGAGAATAGGGCAATAGACCCTTTTTGTTCGGGTCCGCCATTCATACTGAAATAGAATTTGTGTTCCCCTTTCTGCAGCAAGCCGTATAGAGTTCCATCATTTTGATATAAAGGAAAGATCTCCGTAGAACCCGCAACCAATTCCCTGCGGCTTTTTCGGCCAGGAAAGTTACAGATGTTCTTTTCTATGGATTCAATAAAGGACTGTTTGCCTTTGGTAATTCCGCCTTGATCGTGATAGAATTCAAAATCTTCACTGATCACATCTTGTAGGACCTCATTTTGACATTGATTAAAGCTCAGTTCAAACAGCAGGCTGTCTTTGGCCATGATCATTCTGTAATGCTCATTTTGAGGGTCTAGTTGGGCAAAACTTAAAGCAGGAACCAGCAGCCAAACAAGGAATTTGATTGTTTTCATAGTTGTTGATTGATGAAATTAAATTGAAAGACCGCCACAATTGTGGCGGTCCACTTCAACGTATGAATGAGCGTTATGGAGTTAGATCGCTCATTACCGTTTGGACTACATCTTGCGAATAGCGCTCGATTTTCCGTCCTTTTTGTTCACAGTCATTGGATCGCCATAGTACTTAATGTCACCACCACTACTGGCTTTGGCATCTAGGCTTTCCGTAACATTAATCACAATGTCTGCACCGCTAGACACTTCTGCACGTACTTTATTTGCTTCTAGATTGCGTGCATTCAAGTCGCTCCCACTAGAGGCATCTGCCGTGAGATACTTAGCGCGTCCACTTACTTTGATATCTGCTCCGGAGCTGGTCTTTGCAGTCACTTCACGAGCATCGATCTCTACTTCAAGATCAGCGCCGCTGCTGCTGCTAAGTTCCAATTGATCGGCTCTAACGATATCGTTGGCAATTACATCGGCACCGCTGCTTGCTTCTAAAACATTGAGGCTGGTATAGGTCACATAGACCTTCTTAGCGCTCGCGCGGTTGATGTTCTTAGTGGTGCGGATTTTAAGTACTCCGTTGACCACTTCAGTTTCAATAAATTCGTGTAGGTTAGAATCTGCTTCTACCACCACTTTGTTCTCCGTTCCCTCTTCCAGGAACACGTCTAGGCCGCTGGAACCTTTTACCCCAGTGAAGTCGTCGCTGAGATTTCGGTTTTTGGTGACTACATTGCCGTTGCCGCTTTCTGCATTGACCACAAGGTCAAAGTTGCAGGAAGTCATTACAAAGGCGCTTAAGATTGCTAAAATTGAAAGTCGCATACGTTTAAAGATTTAGTTGTTATTGATTTGATGAATTGTTTATACTGTCATTAACCACTCCAGTCTGAGTTGCTGTAGTGTCTGTTGCGGTCGATTGTGTTTGGGTCGTACCTTCGGTAGACGGCACCACATCGTCTACCCAGGTGTCGCTTTTGCCCCAATCGTCGTCGTCCCAATCGTCACTGCTCCAGTCGTCATCGTCCCAACCGCTTGTGGTTCTATCCCCGCGGTAGTTGGACTCTTTTCCGTCTGGACAGTTCAGACAAACCGTCTTTCCTTTTTCAATGCGTAGGAAGTACTCTTCATCGCCTCGAGTCAGGATATCGTCATAATAAGAACTGTTGGAGTGGAAGGTTCTGGTATTCTTGTCAGCAAAGAGTATGGACCCTTCTGGCAAGTACAAGATTACTTCAACTTCTTGATCGCGGAACTTATCAACCACATCAACCAAGAAATATCCATCCAAATATAAGGTGTTTCCTTTTAGTTCATAATTATAGTTGATACGGTTGGCGTATTCTCTAGAGCGCTGATAGTCTGTAGAGTTTGCAGATTTCTCAATGCTGATTCTACCTTCCGGTTTGCTGGTTGATCTCACGATCAATCGCACGTCGTTGCTGTAAAGTACACGGTTGCCGTCTTCGTCTCGCTTGATCTCAAAACCTCCGCTTCTGTTGGCTCGGTATTCAAAATCCTCGTTGGAAACCATCTTAACACGCAAGGTGTCATTAGCAGTTACTGCAATAGGGCTCACTTGTTTAACACTGCCTTCATTAGAGATCTCGGTTACTTCACGGATCGCAAAGATTCCCATCATGATCACTGAAGCAATCCAAGCGATTCCTAAGGTGATCTTAGCTGGCGTTCCAATAGATTTGATATTCGGAATCAGGATCTTTAATCCTAAAAGGAACAGTACAAAGAATGGAATACCCACCGCTAAAAGTACTGAGATAGAGATCAACCAAATCGGAGCACCAGAGGTGTTCACAACAGTGATATAGTCCGTCAGATCGCTGCCCCAAAAACTCACAGAGCCTAAAGAGAACATACTCACTATAAGACTTACCAATGTAGAGATCGCCGTGATCAGTAAAATGATTCCAATGAACTTGAAAATAATCTTAAAAAAGACGCTGAATACACTCCCAACTCCGTCAAAAAAGCTGGAAGCTCCAGATTTGGCGCGTTTTTTAGCACCGTCAAAATCGACATCTTTTACCTTATCGGCGACGCGTTCGTACTCGTCCTTAATCTTTTTTTCAATGTTCTCAATTGTAACGGCATCACCCTGCATGGTTAGTTTGTCTGCAGTGCTTTCCGCGGCTGGAACCAAAATCCAGAATAGAACATAGACCACTAAAAAGAATCCCGTAGAGAATACTGTGAGTAAGATCCAAAGCAGTCGTACCCAGATCGTATCAATACCTAAATAATGTCCCAATCCGGCAGCCACACCAGAAATGAATTTATTGTCTACATCTCTAAAGAGTTGTTTGTAGTTTGCGCGTTTATGGTACTCTTGCTTGCGTTGTTGCTTCGGAGGTGCATCGTCAAAGATCTCCTCGTCCACCATATAATCTTCAGGCTGGCCCATAACGGCAATAACCTCGTCTAATTCTTTAATGGAGATCACCTGAGAGATCGAATCTCTTTTCTCTGCAAATAGTTCGGCAATTCGGGCTTCGATATCGCGGATGATCTCATCCTGTCCCTGAGGATCGGTAAAGGATTTTTTGATGGCATCCAGATAGCGATTCAGCTTGGCAAAGGCATCCTCGTCAATGTGGAAAAAGGTTCCGCCCAAATTTATATTGATTGTCTTTTTCATTTTGTTGATTTTACGCTAATTACTGTATTGACTGCGTCTTGCAGTTCGTCCCAGGTGTTGTTTAGTTCTTTTAGGAACAGCTTACCAGTTTCGGTTAGTTCATAATATTTTCGAGGTGGTCCGCTTGTGGACTCTTCCCAGCGATAGGATAGCAATCCGGCATTCTTTAGCCTTGTGAGCAAAGGGTAAATGGTCCCTTCAACTACCAGCATTTTAGCCTCTTTCAATGCGTCCAGGATATCTGAAGTATAGGCCTCTCCGTCTCTCAAGATGGACAGGATGCAAAACTCCAGTACGCCTTTTCTCATTTGTGCTTTTGTGTTCTCAATTTTCATGTTCTTTTCGTTTAATGAGAATTAACTATTCTCGGTTCCGAAGCGGATGGTCGTTGCAACGCAATCGATCTGTGCCGACTGCTCAACAACCGCTTCGATGGTCTTGGCTTGGTCTGCTATTGGAAGTGCGGGACTCCCCGGACTCATTAGGTTTAGCACTGCGGCCATGACCATATTAACTAGATTGCTCATTTTTTGATGATGTGTTTTGTTCGTTTGATGATGATGAAGGCTCTGTAAAATCTACCTCAGGTTCTGAGGCCGATTCTGTAGCCGTGGGTTCTTCAGAAGCTGGGCCACCAGCTGTCGCAGGTGTGAATTCAGCTTCTTCTGTTTTGATGAATCTTATACATAGGGGATAGCGGTAAAGCTCTCCGTTGTTGGCTTTCATCGAGGCAGTAATTACGGCATAGATCTCAAAAATAAAGATGCAGAATGCCAAGAGTACTGCAATAAAGATCACCGTCAGGTAGCCGCCCAATTGGTTGGCGTTTACAGAACGGCTTCTGTAATAGGCGTCGTCTAAGTGTTCTAGTATGCTGATGAAATCTCCAGCGTGAAAGAACACGAACGGCAGACATATTGCGGCGATGATAACGCCATAGAGTAATAGACTTAGCTGAAAGTTTATGGCCTCCCGTCCGTGGTGATCAATAAAAGCTTTTTCTCTATTAGTGGTCCATAATATAAGAGGGCCAATAAAGTTTCCGAATGGGAAAAAGTACTTTAAAAAGGTCGCTAGGTGGATCGCCATTCCCAACGATTTGTCATTTTTTGATAAGCCAGTATTGTCCATTGCTTGTTATTTTCTTATGCAAATATATGTTTAAAAAACAGTACTTTGTTACGCATAGTACCTAATATTAACATTTTTTTAACAAAAAGCCTTATCACTTTCCATCCATTGAGAATGTGTATCTTAGCGCTCAAATCCCTGGCTATGGCGCTAACTCCCGGAAAAATCAACACCTTTATGGCCTTAAATTTACCCTCAGCCTTTTTAACGGGGGTTCGTTTAAAATCAATTACTAAGGAAAGCTGTTCAACTACCGTAAAACATCGTTGGATCAATAAAAACCCATTCAAATCTATGTTTTGGGCAGTACAGGGAATGGCGGCTGAACTAGCCACAGGAGCCTTGGTTATGGATGAGATCAAAGCGCAAGGAAAGCCCGTGTCCATGTTAGTGGCCAACAACAAGGCCAACTTTAGTAAAAAGGCGCGTGGACGCATTACCTTTATATGTAATGATGGCTTGGCCATAAGAGCAGCCATTCAAAAGACCATTGAAACCGGGGAAGGCCAAACCTGCTGGATGCATGCGCAAGGAACCAACAGTGATGGAGTAGTGGTTTCCAGTTTTGATTTTGAGTGGACGGTTAAGGTTCGCACTTAAATAGTTCTTCAGACTTAACACCTAATTAATAATAGAAGGTGTAACATTCTTGCTGTCGCTACACTAATTGAATAAAACCAAACATTCAATATGACAGCACACGAAATTGATTATCACATTTACGGAGAGGAAATGCAATACGTCGAGATAGAGCTCGACCCCAATGAAGGCGTTATAGCGGAAGCCGGTAGTTTAATGATGATGGAAACGGAGATCGATATGCAAACCATCTTTGGCGATGGTTCCAAGCAAGATCAAAGTTTTATGGGCAAACTCTGGGGAGCTGGTAAACGCTTACTAACGGGAGAGAGTCTATTTATGACGGCTTATTACAATACCGCCTATGACAAACGCAAAGTGAGTTTTGCCTCACCCTATCCTGGAAAGATCATCGCAATAGATTTGGCCAAGCAGGGCGGGAAGTTCGTTTGCCAAAAGGACGCTTTTCTCTGCGCGGCCAAGGGCGTTTCCGTAGGGATAGAGTTTTCTAAAAAATTGGGTCGTGGTCTTTTTGGTGGCGAAGGATTCATCATGCAGAAGTTAGAAGGTGATGGAATGGCCTTTGTTCATGCTGGCGGAACTACTGCGGTAAAAGAACTAGCACCAGGAGAAAAACTCAAAGTAGATACGGGTTGTATCATCGGTTTTGATCAAACGGTTAATTACGATATTGAGTTTGTTGGCGGTATTAAGAATACCATTTTTGGAGGAGAAGGAATGTTCTTCGCGAGTTTAACAGGTCCGGGGACCGTTTATATTCAATCCTTACCCTTTAGTCGCTTGGCTGGACGCGTGCTTGCGGCAGCTCCAAGAGGAGGTGGAAAGGACAAAGGTGAAGGAAGTATCTTGGGTGGTTTAGGCGATCTGCTGGACGGTGATCGTAGTTTCTAAGCCTCGTAAATTGTTATTTTAGTCTTAAAAAATGCCCTTTTGGGTGTTAAAACTGCAAGTGGATAGAATTTCCATATTGGTTTTTTTATTATCTTGAGGTCAAGATTAAACAAAACACCTATTGCAACATCATTACGCTTTTTTACCCTAACTTAATTAAATTAAACTATGGCAAGAGCGATGTTTGATTACACCAAAGCGGTGCTGGCCAAGGTCAGTTTTGATCCGCAGTTGTTCTGCAAGGAGTTGAAGAAAGCAATGAATAGATTGCTTCCCCATGAGATAGAGGAGCTCCGAATCTGGGTAAATTCACTGATACAGCAGAACCCCGAATTAAATCAATGTCTTATTTATTTAAACCCATAAAAAAGCCTCGTAAGAGGCTTTTTTATTGTTTTCTATTCTGAAGTCTTTTTTTACTTTTAATTGGGTAGCGGACTGATGATCTGCACGTCTTGGTAAGCAATAGCACCGCGCACAACGCCAGAGATCACGTCAAACATAGCATCAATGATCTGGATCTTGAGCTCACTTTTGGGATAGATCAAACTCACTTCTCGTGCAGGAGCTGGATCGTTAAAGTGATGCAGATTGGCTTTTTGTTTCTCACCCAAATCCAAGGTGTGCAAGTAGGGCAGAAGGGTCATTCCCATGCCTTCCTCAGAGAGTTTTATCAAAGTTTCAAAGCTTCCACTTTCAATTTGGAAGCGATCATCCATGCTTGTTTTGGCAGATTTACACAAATTGATCACGCCATCTCTAAAGCAGTGTCCGTCTTCTAAGAGCAGAATATCATCGATGTCCAAATCCCCAATAGCAATGGTCTGGTTATTGGCCAAACGGTGTTGTTGAGGAATATAACCCACAAAAGGCTCGTAGTAGAGCACGCGTTCCTTGATATTCTCTTGGAGTAGCGGTGTGGCCGCAATTCCAGCATCTAAATGGCCTTCGTCCAGTTTCTGGATCAGATCATCTGTATTTAGTTCTTCGATCTTTAAAAGAACCTTGGGAAACTTATTGGTAAAGTTCCTCAAGAACATTGGCAGCAAAGTCGGCATAACCGTCGGGATGATTCCCAATTTGAACTCCCCGCCAATAAACCCTTTCTGTTGATCCACGATGTCTTGAATCCTGTCGGCCTCATTGACAATATTCTTGGCTTGTTGCACGATCTTCTTTCCGATCTCCGTGAGCGCAATGGGTTTCTTGGTCCGATCAAAGATCAACACATCCAGCTGATCTTCTAATTTCTGGATCTGCATACTCAGCGTGGGCTGGGTTACAAAGGTCTTTTCTGCGGCCTTGGTGAAATTTTGGTGTTCCGCCACCGCAAGGACATATTTGAGCTGGGTAATGGTCATAGTGCTGCTTTGAGGCAAAGATACAAACAATAGTTAAAACTTATGACATCGTGTGATTTGTTAGAGATGTTCTATAAAAAAACTCCCGCCATAGGCAGGAGTCCATTCACAAACTAAGCGTACGTTGTATTACATACGAATCTCTAATTCCAGATTTTCTTTAGTTACTTCAAATTTTGCATCAGCCCAAGTCGGTGGGCCCATAGACATATTGTTGTTGGAAACTCCGTAGTCTTCTAGAGGCATTCCATTGGCTTGAAAGTTCATTTGATCGTCGTTGTTACGATCGTGAAAGCACATTACGGCATAGGTCCCCGGGGTTACTCCTTCAAAGGTGACGATAGCTTTGCCGTCAACGATTTGACTTACTTGTCCCGCTAAAGGCGCTTTCATAAAAGTAGATTCGTTGTGAAGTCCAAAGATTACTTTTCCTTCTGTACTCTGCACAGGTACAGTAACGGTGATACTAATTCCTTCTTCTGATTGTGCAAAGGCTGAGTGGATAGCTCCGATGACCATTAAGGTTAGTGTGAAGACGATGTTTTTGACTGACATGGTATGTGTTTTTATTGTTAGACAGGTCAAAGATGCGACAGCGGCATCGGTCTTCATAAAACAAAACACCGAACTGTAAAAAAATCAGGCTGAACTGTTACAACAATCCTCTGGCCTTAATTTCCAGATACTTATTAATGGTATTGATGGTGAGATTCTCCGGCGCTGTAAGTATAGCTTGGATTCCGTATTTCTTGAGCTCGTTGGCAATGAGCTTCTTTTCATAGACAAATTTCTCTGCTATGGTCTTTTGGAAGATCTCTCGAGTTGTCTCTGCCGACTCCTTGGTCATTGCTGCCAATTCTGTGTTCTCAAAAAAGATAACCACCAACAAATGCGTTTTGGCTATGGCTTGCAAGTAAGGCAGTTGCCTGTGGAGCGCATCTAAGGTTTCAAAGTTGGTATAGAGCAAAAGTAAGCTACGCGATTTGATGCGTCTTTTAATATCTACATACAGTCTGGAGAAATCACTTTCTGCAAAGTCTGTGTTGATGTTGTAGAGTGTTTCCAGGATCAGATTCATTTGGGAACGACGTTGTTTGGCCACGATCTGATTCTCCACTTTGCGTGAAAAGCTAAACATCCCTGCCTTGTCTTGTTTTTTGAGCACGATGTTGGAGATCACCAAGGTGGCATTAATGGCGTAATCCAACAAACTCAGCTGATTGAAAGGCATTTTCATCACCCTTCCGGTATCAATGACAGAATAGACCGGTTGGGACTTTTCATCTTGATACTGGTTAACCATCAAGGCATTTTTCTTTGCGGTAGCCTTCCAATTAATGTTACGCACGTCATCTCCGGCCACATAATCCTTGATCTGTTCAAATTCTAAGGTATTTCCAATCTTACGGATCTTTTTTAGTCCGAACATCTTGAGTTTATTGGTAAAGGCTACAAACTCATACTTTTTAAGCTGAAGGAATGATGGATAGTTAGGCACCATTGCATCATAGTCATACTGTTGTCTGCGCCAAGCTAGTCCTAAAATGGTGGAGGTGAACACATTGAGGTTCCCAAAGTGATACTCGCCGCGCTCTGTGGGCCGTACTTGATAGGTGATGAGCTTTTCTCGCCCGCTGCCGATCTGCGTGTGCAGTTCAAAATCACGGATCTGCCATTGCTCGGGCAGTTCATCGATGATCCTGAGATGAGCAGTAAAACGAAAACTGTTGCGCAGTTTGATCTTAACATCGTTTTCATCTCCGTTAGAGAGTTTTTCTGGCAGTTCACGGTGCGCTTCTATCCCCAATTTATTTCGATACAATAAAAGTATATCCAAAACCGTCATTACCAACAGTATGGTCAGCAGTAGGCGCGCCACTCCGTAAAGGTCCTCAGAAAAGAAGGACAGTACAAAGAGCAGCACTATGCTAATCAATACCGCAAAGAAGCGGTTTCTCAAGTATAGACTTTTAATGAATCGTTTCACTTAGCGGGGGATTTCTTGAGATTCTATGATCTGAGCTATTACGCGATCCGCGGTGAAACCTTCCATTTCGCGTTCTGGCGTTACAATAACGCGGTGGCGCAATACAGGAACCGTTACCGTTTTGATATCGTCTGGAGTCACAAAATCACGCCCCTCAATAGCTGCCTTAGCTTTTGCGCTATTCATAATGGCTATGGAGGCACGTGGCGAGGCTCCTAAATACAGGTTTGGGTTGGTACGCGTTTGGTTTACCAATTCCGCGATGTATTTGATCAGGTTGTCTTCTATTAAGATCTTTTTGACCGTTTGCTGATAGCTGATGATCTTTTCTGCGGAGAGTACTGCTTGAATGTCTTGAAACAGATCGTGATCTTCTCTGTGATGTTCATTCTTTAAAATGAGGATCTCTTCTTCTAAAGCTGGGTAGTCCACATTGATCTTAAAGAGGAAGCGGTCCAATTGCGCTTCAGGCAGGGCATAGGTTCCTTCTTGTTCAATAGGGTTTTGCGTAGCAAATACCAAGAAGGGTTGTTCCATATCGTTTTGAACACCATCAATGGTGATTTGACGTTCTGCCATTACTTCAAATAATGCGGATTGGGTTTTTGCTGGCGCTCTGTTGATCTCATCAATCAATACAATATTAGAGAATATTGGACCTGCCTTGAATTCAAATTCTTGGTCCTTTACATTGAAAATAGAGGTCCCTAAAATATCACTCGGCATCAGATCCGGAGTAAACTGAATTCTATTGAAATTTACATTTAAGGATTTCGCCAAGAGTTTCGCAGTAACCGTTTTGGCTACTCCAGGAACTCCTTCAATCAAAGAATGTCCATTGGCCAGCAAAGAGATGACCAAAAGCTCCACCATTTGTTCTTGCCCCACAATGATTTTCCCGATCTCTGATTTGATCTGGGCCACTGCATCACTCAATGCACTAAGGTCAATTCGGGCGTTAAATGACATGTCTCCGGCTGGAGAGGCTGCTTCCGCCTGATTTTCTGCTTGTGGCGTTTCCGGGTTTTGCGGCTGCGATTGTTGCTCGTCTTGCGGCTGTTTAGGATCTTCCATACTCGTTATTTATAAAATTTTTCTAATGCTTTATTGAGTCGGATCAGATCGGACTCACTATGTATACTTTTGCCTCTTAAGGCATTGATCAGTTGAATCAGTTTTTCAGTTTCTTCTTTGGGATTACCACTTTTACTGGCTAGACGGACAATAAAGTCCTCATTCAGATTTTCTGTATTCAAGTAGTAATCCGAACGGATACGTTCCAAAAAGTAGGTGATCCGTTTGGCAATAATATTGCTGTAATTCTTGTATTGAAAATGCAGGTTGCCAATGGTGGCAGTGAAGTCCTTGCTGTCGTTGCGCAGCGGTTCAACCAAAGGTATCATGCGTTGCTCGCGTTTGGCGCGTACCAAAACAAAAAGCAGTAAGCCTCCAATGGCCAAATAATAAGCCCAGCGCAAACCTTTTTGATTTAAGACATAACGCAGCGGACTTCCAATAAATACACGCCCCGACTTGATGTGTTCATCCCAATAGATCTTAGAAGGTTCTAAATAGGATAATACTCCGGCCGTGTAATCAGAGGCTCCATCCAAAAGGTAATAGTTGCTAAAGGCTTGCGGTAAGGTGTGTAAATAAACATGGCCTTTTCCCACTGGAATGCGCACATAATTCAAAAGGTCTTCTCTCCGCTCTTCGTTTACCAACTTTTTATTGAGCACATCCATAGCTCCTAGCGCAGTAGTTTGCAAAGTGTCCATCTCTACAAAGTAAGTTGGGATGACTGTTTTCTGGAATAATGGTGGTTCCTTCAGAGTCAAAGTCGGATTGTACAATTGAGGCCGCGCTTCTGCTTCCCTAAAGGTGTAATCTCTATCAGTATCCAACTTCAGGGTGTCTAAAATGACTTCTCCAAAGGTATTGCTGGACAGAAAGACGGTATTACCGGCTTCTGCAAACTTTAAAAGGCGTTCCACTTGGTTCTCGTCCAGACGTAGGTAAGCGTTCACAAAGAAGTAGAGCTCGCCTGTTCCATAATCTTCGCGTTGCAGGAACTCAAAGGGATCCTCAGTAACGCGCTTTACGGGAGCATCGAAGAAATCGCTGAGTTCTTCATAGGCGATGTGTCCGCCTAAAGGTGTTTTGGCCGTCGTGGTATAGTTTGGCGACCAGTCCAAGGGTTTGGGGCGCATGATCTCCACAATCATCAAAACCACCAGGGCAACCCCAAAAGCGATCAATATGCGTTTGGATCGTTTATCCATAGCGGTTGATGGTTTTTTGAAGTTGCTCAAAGCGCTGCGCCGCCTGATTGAATCGTTGTTTGTCTATGGGGAACTCACCGTACCAAACATAATCGTAAAGTCGGCTTACGGTTTTGAATTCATCTTTGAGTTGATCGGATTCTAGTTCGCGCAAGTAATCGTTATTGGTCTTTTCAAAATGCCATTCGATCAAACGTTTGCCAGACAATTCCTTAAGAGCTTTTAGGAACATATAACGCACGGCCAATCGGTAGTCTCCTTGTTGCAGTGCTTCATCAATTAGCGCTTGCAGGTCGATCTGCGCCAGATCTTCTTCCTGTGCTAGAATAGGAGCCAAAGCTGTATTGTTTCCGCCGAAGAAAGCTGTGGCCTGTTGTCCCAAAAGCAGTCGTACCATCAAATACAAGCCTCCTGCAATCATGATTACATAAAGCAAGGTCTCCACGATCTTGTAGGTCTCTGGACTCATTTCAACGCCAAAGATCTCTGCTAACCAATCTAAAAATCCACCGATAACACGGGCAATAACGTTTTCACCGCTTCCGGCACTTTCTTCATAATCAAAACTGCTGCCGTCGTATTTATCTTCTAATTCGGATTCAAACTGACGGCTTTCCACTGGAGCGTCGTCATAGTTCACTGGAGTGGGTTCTTCTTGCGAAAACCCAATCAGTGGAACCAACCAAAGCAGTATGTAAATTAATCCTTTAGTCCCCAAGCCCGATCTGATCAATTTTAGTGCGTAAATAGGTGTTGGTCTTAGCCTCTTGCAAGGAAAGGTACAAGCCCGCGTTCATGAATTGACTAATGGCTTGCGAATAGATAGAGACCAAAGTGGCTATGGACACAAAAAGCGTCCAAATAATAGTAACTATGCTGTCGGTCATTTTTAAACTTTGCTGGTCAACAGCGTGATAAAAGATCACCCCAGCCAGGATTGCTGGGATACTCATAATAAAAAGCCGCAGCATGCCAATGATCATTCCCATCACAAAATTGATCCCCACGCATTTCCAAAAGCTGGCCATTACCAAATTCCAACCAATTCCCAAGGCTTCAGTCGCACCCAAGTCGTCATGAAACATGGCCATACACGAAACACCGGCCCATGCCATCAGCATGAAAAATATCGCATATCCAAACAGGAATCCCAAGACAGGAATAAAATTTACCAAGACAAAGAGTATGAACCAACCAATGAAGATGAGAATAAGCAGCAGCATAAAAACTGCCAAACTGCCTCCCTTGTTCTTTAATAATTGCCAAACATCTCTCCCTTCAATAGGCTCGTCATTATCCCGTTTGAAATACAAAGACATATATGCAGAACTCAAGCCGTAATTAACCGCGCCCACAATTAAAAGCATGATCATATAACACAGTACTCCTAGACCTGCCATGGCCGCTTGAGTGTCCGTGTCTCGAGGTTCGTTGTAGAGTCCAATCCCACTAATGACTCCAAAATAACCAGAGACCATTAAGTAGCTTAGACCTATAAAGATCAGCATGAACCAACCGTTATAGCGTAAAAAGATATTGCTAAAGTCTTTCCAATTGAACTTTACAAAGTCAAAGAAATAAGAAATGAGCTGGCCAAAATCCAGCTTTTGTCTGAACTCTACCTTATCGTGCTGCATGGGCTCTGTGGAGTTGGATCGGATAAATAATATAATAGAATATGATCAGGGCGAATGAACCGCCAATGATCACCAATGCCAGCCAAACGGGCATTTCGTTATAACGCGTAATAAAGCCTTCTATAAAGCCTGCAATAATAAAGAACGGAAAGGTACTCACCACGATCTTTAGCCCGTCTTTCGCCGCTCTAACAAAGGACAATCGCCTCGAAAAGGTCTTAGGAAAAAGGATTCCATTACCCATAACCATTCCGGCGCAACCGGCCACAACAATCACAGAAAGTTCAATAGCTCCGTGAAGCATAATGTTTTTAGAAGCTTGCCAAAAGACTTCATTGTTGGCAAACATGGTAAAAAAGGCGCCTACCATAACCCCGTTGGAGAATAGGATATATGCAGAACCCACAGAGGTTATCACGCCAAAGGCAAAGGCCAAAATAGAAACGCGTATGTTGTTGACCGTAATGGCCAAGAAGGTTCCCCATTCGCTTCCGGTGCCGTAAATGGCCGTAGGGTTCCCATTTTCAATATTGTTCAAGGTCTCATTGACATAGCGGTCTCCTAGTATCAGCCGCACAAAGGTATCGTCATACAAACTACTGATAGCTCCAATGAAAATCGCAGCGGCAAAAACAAGAAAGGCGTAAAGTAAGGTGCGTTGATGCTGATAGAAAAAGAGCGGAAACTCTTCCTTCCAGAAGCTGATTACCCGGTTTTTGTCTTCTTTTTTGTTTTTATAGATCTGCTGATGCGCTTGAGAAGTCAGGGAATTGAGGTATTGCAGAGTTTTAGATTCTGGAAAATAGGTCTGGGCATAGGCCAGATCATTGGTTAAATGGATGTAATGATCGGCAAGTGTATCGGGATTGATCTGCGACTTAAGTGCTATTGCTTTTTCAAAAGCGATCCATTTTTCTTTATTTTGCTTAACAAAAGCCGCCTCGCGCATTCAGTAATTTTTTCTTAAAGATAAGCACTTGCAAGCAAATGGCAAACTTACAAATTAGTACTACCCAGAACGTAAATTTAGGTTATACCATAGCCAGTGCAGGTGAGCGTATTCTGGCTGTATTGGTCGATCTGGTGATCTTTATCTTGTACTTCTACATACTGAGTAAAGCCACCGCTGTTTTTGACCGGATCTTTGATGATAATTGGTCGGTTTTTGGTCTGCAATCCCTTTTGTTATTGCCCATTATGTTTTACTCGCTCTATATGCACATTCTCTTTGACGGACGTACGGTAGGGAAGATGTGTCTGCAAATTCGCGTGGTAAAACTGGACGGTTCTCCCGTGCACTGGTCCAACTATATGGTGCGTTGGATGATGCGTATCGTTGATCTTTGGGTCTTCCCAGCTGTCGGGCTATTGACATTGATCTTTAGTGAAAGACAACAGCGCATTGGTGATTCAGCAGCAGGAACGGTGGTGATCTCCACTAAAAAGCGCTATAATATCAGCAGTACTATTCTGGAAGAGATTGAGGAAGAATACACCCCTAAATTCGCCACGGTCACTCAATTGACAGATAAAGATGCTCGACTGATCAAAGAAACCTATAGAATTGCTGTCCGCTCTAATGACTACAAAACGCTCAATTTGCTTCGTGTTAAAGTGGAAAGCTTGATCGGGAGCAACTCGGATCTGTATGATCGTCAGTACATTGATACCGTGCTTAAGGATTACAACTACTATACGCAAAGTCTATGAGTTTGCTGCTTTGGGTCGATCTTTTAGGGACCATCGCTTTCGCCATTTCTGGAGTTTTAACAGCCATGAAAAAAGGCTTGGATCCTTTTGGGATCTTTATCATTGCCTTTGTCACTTCTGTAGGAGGTGGTACCGTCCGTGATCTACTGATGGACGCGCCCGTTTTTTGGATGTACGATCTGATGTATATCTACACCATTGTCGGAGCTGCGGTTTTTGCCATTGTCTTTAGATCTCGTTTGAGTTACTTGAGAAGGTCCTTGTTCTTGTTTGATACCATTGGGATCGCTTTATATACTATGGTAGGAATCCAAAAAGGAATAGCGGCAGAGTTTCATCCCGTCATCTGTATCATTTTGGGAACCTTGAGTGCCTGTTTTGGTGGCGTGATCAGAGACATCTTATGCAACGAGATTCCTATCATTTTTAGAAAAGAAATCTACGCTACAGCTTGCATTGCTGGGGGTGTGGTCTATTTTGCGGCCAGTTACGGAAACTTCCCGTCTTGGTTGCAGTTTGGGCTCGCGGCAGGAGTCGTTATTGCAGTAAGACTTATAGCGGTGATCTTTAAGCTGAGGTTGCCCAGTTTTTATCCGCAGCCTTCGCAGAACTAATCCAAAAGTTCAATACTGATATCGACATTGCTAAGTGGCCCTGCGCCTGCCTCAGCAGGGAGATTGGCAATGGTATCTACTACATCCATCCCTTGAGTGACCTGTCCAAAAATGGTGTATTTGTTGTTGAGGTGTCCCGTACTTTTCTCCGGACCTAAAAAGACAAAGAACTCATAAGCTGCCGATTTGTTATCCGGGTTTTCCCGATACCACTTAGCGCCTGAAATGGTGCCTCTGCGAAGGCGCCGACCG
>NZ_JABSPU010000047.1:13144-22188 GCF_013214815.1 Gilvibacter sp. | reverse complement strand
GATTCAAAACAGCAAGTGATGGCCCGTTTTGAAGCTGAAAAACAAGCGATTTTGCCCGAGTTTAAATCTTTGGAGCCTGCATTGTCTATTGAATTACAAACTGCAGAGCAGCCCGAAAATACCCTAGATGAGAAATCTCAAAAAGAGCTGATCAATGCTATGTATGCGGCACACCAAGGAGATTACCGCATGAGTCCTGCCATAGCTGACCTGGTTGAGACCTCTAACAATATTGCACGAGTGTTGGTAGCTGAGGGCAGCATTCATATTGGCTGTTTGACCCGTTCTTCTGTAGAATCCTCAAAAGCTGATCTATCAAACGCTTTACGAGCTACTTTTGAAAATGCTGGTCTAGAAGTGGGGCTTTCTGGAGACTATCCGGGCTGGGCGCCAAATATGGACAGTCCTATTTTGAAGGTTATGGAAGGTCTTTATAACGAACTGTTTAATGAGCAACCGCATGTCGCTGCTTGTCATGCTGGATTGGAGTGTGGAATTCTAGGGCAGAACTACCCAGGAATGGATATGATCTCTTTTGGTCCGACGATCAAAGGAGCGCATTCGCCTGATGAACGCGCCAGTATATCTTCAGTACAAAAATACTGGAACTATGTGATTGAAACTCTAAAACGGATTCCAGAAAACGCATAAAAAAAGCCCCGAGTGATCGGGGCTTTTTTTATGTCTTGATTTGAAGCTTACTGCTTGATTCCAGTCATCTTCATTCTAAATACTAAGTCCGTGTTTGGCGGGATAGCTCTAGATCCTTGCTCTCCATAACCTAAGTGAGAAGGCAAGTAAACCATGATCTCATCACCAACACGCATGCTCAACATGGCTTCTTTAAAACCAGGGATCATACGGGCATCTGCAGAGAATGGAATTTCAAGTGGTCCGTAACGGCCAGCTTCCTTACGCGCTAGATTCATTACGTCAAATTTCTCTGCCAAATCAGGATTGGAAGTATCAAACAACATTCCGTCTGTGTAATATCCTTCATATTCTAACAGGATAATTTGTCCTTCAGTAGGCTCGGCACCTTCACCACGTGTAACATATGCACGGCGCAATCCAGAGTCCATTTCTTCAGCATCGGCAAGGATGCCTTCATTCTTGGCTTTGAATTCTTCAGCCACTGCTTTGATCTCTGCAGCACGAGCTGCCGCTTCTTCTGCTTTGTCGGTAAGCGCAGTCTTCAGTGTTGGAACCGTAATATCTCCTTTGGTAATAATGTTCACTTCTTGCATTACCACGTCCTCCATGGGCTTGTCTCCAGGCTTAGAAGTCTCTACAGATCCAATGGCGTCAACAACATCTTGTCCAATCACTATCTCTCCAAAAACGGCATGCTTATAATCTAAGTGTGGCGTTTCTTTGAGTGTGATAAAGAACTGACTTCCGTTTGTATTAGGACCACTGTTGGCCATAGATAACATTCCTTTTTTACTGTGAACAAGTCCTTGTACAAACTCGTCTGGGAATGCGTAACCAGGACTTCCCATTCCATTTCCTAATGGACAACCACCTTGGATCATAAAATCTTTGATCACGCGGTGAAAGATCAGTCCGTTGTAGTAAGGCTTTCCAGCGTAGGTAGAATCGGCCATTTCGCTTTTCCCGCTCGCTAGGGTTACAAAGTTGGCAACCGTAACTGGAGCTTGGTCGTGAAACAACTTAGCTACAAAAGTACCTTGGGTTGTTACAAACTCAGCATATACACCGTCTGCCAAGTCTGGGTATTTTGGATTTTGACAAGACGCTGCAAACAGGCCTGCAAATACAAGTAATAAAGTGATTCTCTTCATTTCTATCTTCTTAATTATTGGATTCATTTTTGGATTGGGGCTCAATTGACTTCAGGTCAACTTGGACCTTCAAGGGGTAATTGATGCCTATTTTATTATCGTCCCCGTAATAGCCATAAGCCGTATACGAGGGTAAGAGTAGGGTCATGGATTCACCGGCATGCATCAACTTTAGTGCTTGGCGCAATCCCGTGATCAACTCTTGCTGATCCATCACATAGCTGCGTGGACTGATCTGTGCTTTCGGATAGATCACATTCCCGTAAATATCTTCTACTTGATAATCAAAGACCAAACGGTCTCCAAACTGAGGCAAGTAAGCGGACGTGGAGTCGGTCTTTGTTCTGCTGTACCAAAAACCGTTTTCTGAGGCTGTGTAAATTGTTGTGGTATCTTTGGCTATCACCGCTTTGATAGCTTCCTCCTGCTGTGCCACCAACTTCTGATTGCGACTCACAGATGCGTTCACAAAACTTCCAGAACTTTGACTCACTGGCTTACGAGCTTCTGGTTGGGCACAAGAAACTACGAGCAATAAGGAGAAAAGTGTAAGTAGGAGCTTAGGCATTAAGCAGGGCATTTTGATAGGTGGGCAAGATACTAATAAAATACTTTATGGTTTCTTCCATATTACGAGTAGATCTTCCACCTGCCGCGTTGATATGGCCTCCACCGTCAAAGTGGGTTCGGGCCATCTCATTCACGGAGAAATCGCCTTTGGAGCGCAAGGAGATTTTTATGATCCCGTCTTTTTCGCTTTCAATGAAGATAGCCGCCAAAACAATATTTTCAATGGATAGGGCATAATTTACAAAGCCTTCAGTATCTCCTTTCTTGTAATTACAGGCATCCAGTTCCGCTTGATTAAGGCTGATGTATGCCGCGCGGTGCTCCTGCATGACCTTGAGGTTACTCAGCGCCGTGCCAAGCAGCTGCATGCGGTTTTCGCTGTTGTTGTCATAAACGTTGCGATGGATCTGCGAATTCTTTGCACCGTGGTCGATCAGATCTGCAACTACTTTGTGCGTAGTGCTGGTAGTTGCTGGAAACCTAAACGAGCCTGAATCGGTCATGATTCCAACGTAAAGATTGGTGGCGATGTCTGCGTCCAAATAGTTCAAGTGGCCCATCTTTTCCATAAAATGGTAGACCATTTCAGAAGTTGATCCCATGCTCGCATCGCTATACGTGAATTTTGCATAGCTATCCGGTTGCTGATGGTGATCGATCATAGCGAAGGGACAATCAATTTTTTGGAGTACAGCCTCCATTTCAGGACCCAAGCGGTGCAAGGCATTGAAATCTAAGGTGAATACCAAGTGTGCCTTTTTAAGTAGGGTTCCGCAGTTGTCTGCGTGGCTCTCAAATCTGAGGATCTTGTCATTGCCCGGCATCCATTTAAGGAATTTAGGATAATCATTGGGCACCATAACGCGCACATTATGTCCGAGTTTTTCCAGATAACCCGCTAAGCCCAAAGTAGAGCCAATAGCGTCTCCGTCGGGGTTTTTATGTCCAATCACCACAATGCGGATCGGACTGCTCAGCAGGCTTTTTAATTCAGAAATTTCTGCAGTATTCATCGGCAGCGAAGATACAATTTAATAACGAGAGACCGCCTGCCATTACAACCAATAATGGTTAACTTTATGCCAAATAAATCCAACCATCAGTATGTATAAATTATACCTCTCCTTAGCGCTAGTACTCTGTATTGCAGCCTGTAAAAATTCGCCATCCAAATCCGAAGTAGAACAAGATGCTGTTGCTGTAAATGACACGCTGACCTTTGTTTTTGCCAGTTGTAATGATCAGGAGCGAGAACAACCATTGTGGAATCCTATTCTAGGACACAAGCCGGAACTCTTTATCTGGGGCGGCGATAATATCTACAGCGATACGCGAGATAGTTCAAAGATGCGTGCGGATTATAATAAGCAGTTCAACCAAGCCGATTACACCAAATTAAGGCAACAAACCAAAGTCATAGGAACTTGGGATGATCACGATTACGGTGAAAATGATGCTGGAGCACAATACCCAATGAAGATCGTGGCCAGCGAACTTTTCTGGGATTTTATGGAGTTGCCAAAAGGAGATAGTTTGCGCGATCAGCCTGGAATATTTCATTCCTATGTTCACCAAACAGATCAAGGATCGGTCAAGTTCATTATGTTGGATACGCGTTACTACCGCGATCCGCTTTTAAAAAGTGAAGATCCCGACAAGCGCTATACGCCTTGGCCAGCGGATCATGACGGATGGTTTTTAGGCCCTCTTCAATGGGTTTGGTTGGAAAATCAATTGAAGGACACCACCCATGATTTTACTTTTATTGTTAGCAGTGTCCAATTCTTGAACAATTCGGATCACGGTTGGGAGAAGTGGGGCAACTTTCCGGCGGAGCGCAACAAGATGTATGAGGTGTTAAAAGCAGCACAATCTAAAAACATCATTTTACTCTCCGGAGATCGACACCATGCAGAGATGTCAAAAGACGAGCAGGCTGGTCTGGGATATCCTTTACTAGACTTTACCGCCAGTGGCTTGACCCACACCTTTCCAGGTTCTCCGCTTGAGCCAAGCGAATACCGCTGGGGCGAGGGAACCAAGGAGCTGAATTTCGGTCTGATCAAAGTCCACCAAGCATCCAAGACCGTGGTTTTTGAGATCCGAGGGAAAGACGATGTACTTATTGAACAATTCGTTCAGGCTTATTCGGCTGAATAAATACTTAAGAATCCAGTTTATTTTGCGGTTAAAGAATCGTTAAGCGCTTGCGGTCTGCTTGAAAAGGGCTACTTTTGCACAAATTTTTTACACCTGACATGAGAACAGACAGAACATTTACAATGTTGAAGCCCGACTCCGTTGAAAAAGGACATATCGGAGCGATCTTAGAAAAAATTACAGCCGCTGGTTTTAGAATCGTAGCTATGAAGCTTACGCAAATGACTACTGATGATGCCAAGGCTTTCTACGCCATCCACAAAGAGCGTCCGTTCTTTGGAGAATTGGTAGAATATATGACACGTGGTCCTATCGTTGCTGCGATCTTGGAAAAAGAGAACGCTGTTGCTGACTTTAGAACCCTAATCGGTGCTACAAACCCAGAAGAGGCTGCAGAAGGAACTATCCGTAAGTTGTATGCTGCTTCAATCGGTGAGAACGCTGTTCACGGAAGTGATAGTGATGAGAACGCTGCTATTGAAGGGAATTTCCACTTTGCTGGAAGAGAGCAGTTCTAAACCGCACCGCGCTTAGCGCAAAACTAATTTCTTAATCATTTCTGTGCCCAATTCTTCATTGAGCATGGAAATGATTTTTTGTTTGCCATAACTGAGCTCCTCTCGAAGGACAGAGGAGGTAAGTCTCACATAGAGGGTTCCAGATTCCAAGCGAATATCTTCTGTGTAACCGGCGATGGCTTGACCCATCATTTTGTTCCAAGTATCCCGCACGTTCATTTGATCCATGCCGCGTTTGAGCTTCCCTTGTCCAAAAAACTCTTTGAGTGCATCACCCAGGCTGATATGTTCGCGGCTGCGCTTATTCATCGCCTAAAATATTTACAGCCTCATAAGGCTTGTATTGGTACTGCGTACCTTCTTGATCCTCTAAAATGAGTTCGGTTGCACTCAAACTGATTACTTTTTCACGCCAGCTGTCATAGGGTGTAGTGAATTCTATGAAATAATCTCCGGCCTCCTTAATAAGTCTAAAAACCTCGCTATTGTTAGTCTTCGCAAAAGTACCATCTAGCTTCGGGGCAAGTTTTTTGCGTATCCCGCTGCTGTCATTGGGCAATTCAAAATAATCCACCACCAAATTAGTTTGATAGGCCTTGACTACCTGTCCGTTGGTGCTTACGGATTCAATTTGCCAATATCCTTGCAGCTCAGAAAAGTCTCCACTAAATCCAGAGTTGCATGACCAGACTAAAAGAGTCACTAAAAGTCCAAGGAACTGTTTCATAAGGCGATCATTTTATAGGATTGGTGAATGCTGCTAATTACGGCTTCTGTCCGATCGGCATGGGTGTCACTGATAAAGATCTGTCCAAAGTTATCTTCTTTAACGAGTTGTAAAAGTTGAGCAACCCGGGATTCATCCAATTTGTCAAAAATATCATCCAAAAGCAAAATTGGATTTTGATTAGCCTTGTCTTTTACAAAGTCAAACTGCGCCAACTTTAAGGCAATCAAAAAGGATTTCTGCTGGCCTTGAGATCCAAACTTTTTGATCGGATGAGCGTCAATTTCAAAGTTGAGGTCGTCTTTATGAATCCCCTGACTGGTATACTGTAAGGCCTTGTCTTTGTTGATGCTCTGTGCAAAGAGATCCAATAAAGGCGTGTTTTCCAATTGACTTTTATAATGCAGGCTTACGGCTTCGTGACCTCCGCTGATCTCTGCATAACGTCTGTTAAAGATCGGAGTGAATTGGGCAATGAAATCTTTTCGTTTCTCGTGAATTGGAGTCCCCAACTGATCCAACTGCTCGTTGTAAACAGCCAAGGTGTCTCCGTTGTAGGTGTTGTTGAGGGCAAAGTACTTGAGCAAAGAGTTGCGCTGCGATAACACCTTGTTGTAATCCAAGAGGTTTTGCAAGTAGGCCGGGTCATTCAAAGACAACACTCCGTCCATGAATTTTCTGCGTACATCACTGCCTTCTGTGATCAAGTCACGATCTGCTGGAGAGATGATCACCACTGGGATGAGGCCAATATGATCTGAGAAGCGCTCATAGGCTTTGCCGTTGCGTTTAATGATCTTTTTCTGCCCTTTTTTATTGCTAATCAAGATGCGTTGCGGTTGCTCTTGATGGGTGAAATTCCCGTCGATCACAAAGAAATCTTCTCCGTGACGAATGTTTTGACTGCTGATGGGATTGAAATAGCTCTTGCCGTACGCCAGGTGATAAACAGCGTCTAAAACCGTGGTTTTACCCACCCCGTTATTGCCTACAAAACAATTGATCTTGTGGTCAAAACTAAAACTTTGGCTCTCAAAATTTTTGTAATTAACTAAGGATAAGTCGGTTAATATCATGTGCTGGCGCGCTTGTCGAGACGGGTATGTCGTGTTGCGGTCATTAAATTCCGCAGTGCGAAACAGCCTGCAAATTATTGAAAATTAACGAATAAATTGTCTTTCAAATTCTAATAAAAATTATATTTTTGCCCCGCAATAAATCAGCAGTATGGCAACGTATAAAAAACGCGGAGGAAGACCTAAAACAAAGGTAGAACAGCAAACCAAGATCGAAGAAGATAGCGCAACGGCAGAGGTGTTTAACACCCTGGACGAAGGAGCTAACAAAGCCGAGAAGTGGGTTGCAGAGAACCAGAAGTACATCTTTGGAGTCATTGGTCTTATAGCATTGGGTATTTTAGGATACTTGGCTTACCAAACTTATGTGCAAGAGCCTAAGGAAGCCAAGGCGATGAACGAGATGTTCCAAGCCCAGAACTACTGGGAGCAAGCCATGACTGCTACTGAGAACGATTCTTTGTTCAATCTTGCCCTTAAAGGAGGTAACGGACAATACGGTTTAGAAGAGATCATCTCCAAGTACGGAGGTACTGATGCCGGGAATATTGCACGTTATTACGCAGGAGTTGCTTATTTGCAAACAGGCGAGTACAAGAAAGCCATTGAGAGCCTAGATGCTTTTAACGCTACCGATGAGATCCTTGCGCCTCAGGCGAAAGGAGGAATTGGTGATGCCTTTGCTGCCCTTGGAGAATTTGGTGATGCTTTGAATTACTACAAACAAGCAGCCAACCTCAATACAAACGACTACACGACGCCAAAATATCTTTTGAAAGCTGGTAAAAGCGCTATTGAAACTGGAAACTACAGTGAAGCTGTGCAGTTGCTAGCTCAGATCAAAGAGAACTATCCAGATTCGCCATTTGTTCAAGAAGCACAGATCTTCTTGGGACAGGCGGAAGCGATGCAATAATTATGGCAACCGCAGGCAATAACCTATCGGCCTACAATAAATCCGAAGTTCCTAACGCTAAGGATTTCAAGTTTGGGCTTGTGGTCTCCAAATGGAACCATGAGATCACAGAAGGCTTGTTTCAAGGTGCTTTTGATGCTCTTAAAGACTGCGGAGCAATCAATGACAATATTGTCCGTTGGAATGTACCTGGAAGCTATGAGCTGATCTACGGAGCCCAGCGCATGCGCGAATCTTACGATATGCTGGATGCAGTGATCGTGATTGGCAGTGTGATCCAAGGAGAGACCAAACACTTTGATTTTGTATGTCAAGGCGTGACTAACGGAATTGCTCAACTCAATGCAGGTGGTGGTATTCCTGTCATCTTTTGTGTGTTGACTGACAACACCATGCAGCAAG
This sequence comes from Gilvibacter sp., assembly GCF_013214815.1. Lineage (GTDB taxonomy): Bacteria > Bacteroidota > Bacteroidia > Flavobacteriales > Flavobacteriaceae > Gilvibacter. Next base: position 14,014 of record NZ_JABSPU010000047.1, on the reverse strand, counting down.
CTATCGATAGATCCGGCGGAAAGCACGGCAACAAAGGAACTGAGGCGGCAATTGCTGCCATTGAAATGGCCCAATTACGCAAGGACAGCAAGTTCTAAAACTCTCTAATTTGCTCTGGCATTGTTTTTGTTTTGTTAAAGGAGAAAAGCCACTTTAACAAACGCGGCTATTTTAGTAAATTTGGTAGAGTACAATGGGAATATTCAAAACACGAAAGAACAAAAGGTACGATTACGAACCCCGATATTACAATAACGGAGGCAAGCGTCCTTTTGAGATGGGCAATCGCTTTGAAGAGTATCGCACGGCATCTACGCCGGCTCGTGGTCTTAAGAATAAGTTCAAGCACGCTTGGGCAGATTACAAAGGCAACCCGAGTCAAGATGTGAATCGACGTGTGATCATTATCATCGCGGTTTTGATATTATTATTCCTGTTTATGATTGATTTTGATCTATCCATCTTTACGAGTTCCCGATAAATGGCAGGTACAATAACGCGCTTACCCGAACATGTGGCCAACCAGATCGCCGCAGGAGAAGTGGTTCAACGCCCAGCTTCTGTAGTGAAAGAACTGTTGGAAAATGCTGTGGATGCAGGTGCGACAGACTTGCAATTGGTGATCAAGGATTCGGGAAAAACACTCATTCAACTTATTGACAATGGATCGGGGATGTCTGCTGAAGACGCCCAAGCCTGCTTTGAGCGTCACGCCACCTCTAAGATCCATCAAGCTGAAGATCTTTTTAAGTTGCACACCAAAGGATTCCGCGGGGAAGCCTTGGCGTCTATTGCTGCAGTGGCTCAAGTGAGCCTTAAAACCCGCACCGCTGAGGATGAAGTAGGGACGGAGGTGAAGATTGCTGGCAG
>NZ_JABSPU010000047.1:3321-13134 GCF_013214815.1 Gilvibacter sp. | reverse complement strand
GAGCTCACCGAGGTCTCTGAATGCGTACCTCCTGTGGGGACAGTACTTTCTGTAAAGAATTTATTTTTCAATATTCCAGCGCGTCGCAACTTCTTAAAGAGCAATTCGGTAGAACTGCGTCACATCATTGATGAATTTCACCGTGTGGCTTTGGCGCATCCTGAATTGGCTTTCAGCTTGCATTCTAACGATTCACTGTTGTTTTCTTTGCCCAAGTCGAACTTAAAACAGCGTATCACGGGAATTTTTGGCGCGAAGACCAAAGAGCGTTTGGTTCCCGTTTCTGAAGAAACCGATGTGGTCTCGGTAAGCGGATTTGTGATCAAACCTGAATTTTCTAAAAAGTCTCGAGGAGATCAATTCTTCTTTGTCAACGATCGTTTTATAAAATCATCCTATTTGCATCATGCAGTTACTGCTGCCTTTGAGGGCCTGTTGCGCGATAAGACCGTACCCGGATACTTTTTGTTCCTCAAGGTTCCTACGGACAGTATCGATATCAACATCCACCCGACAAAAACGGAGATCAAGTTTGATGACGACCACACCATTTACGCCATGCTACAGGCTTCTGTAAAACACAGTTTGGGACAGTTCAATGTGGCGCCCGTACTTGATTTTAACAGGGATGAAGCTTTGGATACGCCCTATGATATGAATCAGGCTACTCCCAAGATGCCCAATATTGCTGTAGACCCGACATTCAATCCTTTTAAAGAGAAGTCTTCTGCAAGCCGAAGTAACTATCAGCGACTACAACAACATCAACCCAGTTGGGAAGCTTTGTATACCCAGGTAGATAACGCAGATAGTCAAGCAGATCTCGAAGAGATCACTTTGGAAAGTCGTGAGCTAAGCGGTAGTTTTTTTGAGTCGGAAGAGCAGCAGTCGCAATTGCCGAGTTTGCAATTGTTTGGGAAATATTTAGCCAGTCCAACAACGGGTGGCTTGTTGTTGGTGCATCAGAGACGCGCGCATCAGCGGGTTTTGTACGAGGATTTCTTGAGACGGATGGGATCCGAAGCAGCTAATAGTCAAGCATTGTTATTTCCACTAACTTTAGCGTTAGATACCAAACAACGCGCTTTGTTGCAAGAGGTGAGTGACGGGATGACCCATTTGGGCTTTGAAATGAACTTTGAGGAGCAACTCTCCTTAACGGCTATACCCACTTCTGTTGAAGCGGATCAAGTAGGGGAGGTCATTGAGAATCTTTTGGCAGATCTCAGTGCCGACGTTCCGGAGTTGAGCTTTAGTGCTAATGATGCCTTGGCCAAGAGTATGGCGAAGAGTCTGAGCGTTCGTTCCGGATCTAAGATGAGTCAAGATGAACAACAACATCTGATCAACCAATTGTTTGCCTGCAAGGAGTCTGGAGTGAGTCCTTTTGGTAAACCGACTTTTAAAATTGTAACAAATACAGAAATCGATAAGAAATTCTAAGTGTATTCTATCTCTGAAACAGTAAAGGTTCTTTTGATCATTAACGTGATCGTTTTTGTGGGTACCATGAGTATGCCCGATACGATGTATCAGTTATTCTCTTTGTATTTCTATGAGAACCCTTCATTCAAATTCTGGCAACCGGTCACGCATATGTTTATGCACGGAAGTGTTTCCCATATTGCTTTTAATATGCTTGGCTTGTGGATGTTTGGAACGCCTTTAGAGCGTCAGTGGGGAACTAAACGCTTTTTGTTCTTTTACTTTTCTGCTGGATTGGGCGCGGCTTTGATCCATACGCTTGCTAATTATATCGATCTACAATTGGATATCAATTTTCTGACCCAAGTGGGAATTACCAGAGATTTGATTGATCAGGCGATCGCTAATGGGCAGGTGTTTGTAGATTATCCCAACATCAACTTTGAAGGTTATTTTATCCCTGCTGTTGGAGCTTCTGGAGCCGTTTACGGAATTATGACGGCCTTCGCTGTGTATTACCCAAACGCGCAGTTGATGATGATCTTTTTGCCAGTACCTATCAAGGCAAAGTATTTTGTTCCGCTTATTTTGATAGGATACACCGTATTGAATCTAACCGACAACTTGCCTGGAATTGCGCATTGGGCACACGTAGGAGGAGCCCTGTTTGGCTTTATCATGGCTTGGAGTTGGCGAAAATCGATGTTTAATCCCCAATAATTATGTCACAAAGCGATCTGCTTCAGAAATACAGAATGTCCAGCATATTGATCAAACTCATTGTGATCAATGTGATCGTGTTCTTTGTTTTCTATTTAGGATCCTTTATTCTCAGAATCAATGAGACCGACATGAAATCGTGGTTTGCACTGCCCTTGCAAACTTGGGATTTCCTTTACAAACCTTGGACCTTCTTTTCCTATGCCTTTCTACACAGCGGGTTTTGGCACATCTTCTTCAATATGCTGATCCTCTATTGGTTTGGAAACATAGTCCTGAACCTGTTTAAAGAACGTACCCTCTTGACCCTTTATTTATTAGGAGGAGTAGCAGGTGGAGTCTTGACAGTCTTAGCATTTAATTTATTCCCTGCCTTTGATGATTTCACCGTTGGAAATCTTCAAGGGGCTTCTGCCGCAGTTTTTGCGGTGATGGTTTTTATAGCCACATATACGCCAAACGCAGAAATGCGCGTTTTTATGTTTAACATAAAGCTTTGGCAAATTGCCGCCTTCTTTGTTTTGAAGGACCTTATTGCTATGCCTGCTTCAGATAATGCTGGAGGCCTAATGGCCCATATGGGTGGTGCCATCTTTGGTTATACCTATGCCAAACAATTGGCCAAAGGCAATAATATCGGTGCTGGTTTTGAACGTTTTATGGATGCGTTGGTGAGTTATTTTACGCCGCGCAAAAAACGTCCGTTTAAAAAAGTGCATCGAAACCCCAAGGGGACTATGCGCAACAGTGCTACATCCTCTGCGAGCAGTAAAGACGAGCAGCAAAAGAAGATCGATGCCATTTAGGATAAGATCGGCAAGAGTGGTTACGAGAGCTTGAGCAAGGCAGAAAAAGATTTCTTGTTCAAGTATCGGGAGTAAACAAACAATAAATCCGCGATCATTGAAACTGATCGATAAAATCCTTTACGCGCTAAATGTCGTGGCAGCAATCTTGTTGACACTGTCCTTCATTACCCCATATATAGCTCCAGACAGCTTTCCGCTGCTGAGTGCACTCTCGCTCTTGGTATCGCCTTTATTGGCTATTAATTTGGCCTTTGTGATTTATTGGTTGTTCCGATTGAAGAAGCGTATTTGGGTTTCAGCGGTTTTATTGCTGATCGCTTATGTGCACTTTAATGCATTTTGGAAATGGGGTTCAGAGTCCGCGCAGCCATACCCAAAACAACTCAAAGTAATGTCCTTTAATGTGGAACTCTTTGAGGCATACAGAGAGAATCCGGATCCTGAGGTTAAGGCTAAAATGCAAACGCTGATCAATGAACAATCACCCGATGTATTGCTGATTCAAGAGTACCATAAACAACAAGAGAGTGCCTTTAGCGCCTTTCCCCATAAGTACATTCATTTTCGAGGGAATAGGAATCTGGGGCATGCTATTTTTTCTAAACATCCCATTATTGCAAAGGGCGCTTTTGATTTTAATAAAACGGGAAACAATACCCTTTTTGCGGATATTGTAACTCAAGAAGATACCTTAAGGGTCTATAATGTGCACTTGCAATCCTTTAAGATCGCTCCTAATGTTTCTGACCTGCAAGATCAACAGGGTAATTTGATTCGCCGTCGAATAAGTCAAGCCTTCAAACTGCAACAGGAGCAAGCAGCAGCAGTTTTGGAACACAGCGGTCAATCGGGTTATCCCGTTATCATGGGAGGAGATTTGAACAATACTGCTTTTAGTTATGTCTACCGTCGTTTTGCCTTGGAATATCAAGACGCATATGCGCAAAAAGGCTCAGGCCTTGGCAGTACCTTTACCTTTGATTTTTACCCCATTCGAATCGATTACATCTTTGCCGACCAAAGTTTGAGTATAGACTCTTTTGAGACTTTGGGCAGGCCGTTTGGAGATCATCGACCTGTTTTAGGTACGATTGGTTGGGAATAATTAAAGTTTTAATTGTTCCAAATACGAGATACACTCCGGGCCGAGGTTAAAGAGTAAATCCAACACGCTTAAGTTATTTAAGAAACCGTGTTCCACTTCATGGACCTGGTGGTAATGCGGTGTGACAATTTCTGGAACTTTTTTAGAGCGTATCAAATGTCTATAATCTTTTGTCGGCTCTGTGATTTCTACATCGTATTGCTCTGTAAGAGTATACTCCAGAGGGATTCCCAACAATTCCGCAATGAGCTCCATGCTTTTTATGTTGTTGTCAAAAAGGGTTTCTTTTTTCTCTTGAAAGAAAGGTTCCAGTTCGTCTTCATAGAACTCAAAGAAGGGAGAGCTGCGGTATCCAGCTTCCAAGCTTCGCCAATGATCGCGCTGCCAATGAAAGTTGTTTTCTATAGTTACAGTAGCTGTCTTTTGACGCTGACCGTCTTTGCTGTGCTTTACAGGAATGTTCAAGCCCAGCTTGCCGTTGCTGTGCGCAATGTATAATCGATTGCGATAGGTTTGCTTCTGATAATTATCACAACGCTCGATCAACAGCCTTTCAGCCTTGACGATCACACTCCAAAGTGCAAGATTGCCAAAGTATGCTGGATGTACTAAAGACGTGACGCTCGGCATGATTGATTATGCCTGTTGTTTACGGCGTTTTCTAAAGAAATTGAAAATGAACCAGGCTACTAAGAGTCCAAGAAATGGAATGAAATAGGATACGGGTTCACCAGAGCCGCCCACAGTAGTAAAGAATCTTTTCCATCGGAATTTATTGGCCAAACCTTTGGCTTGCCCGTCAATACTCATCCAGACAAAGACTGGCTTTCCAACAACGTGGTTGAATGGAACATAGCCCCAAGTACGCGAATCTTCACTATTGTTTCGGTTATCACCCATCATCCAATAATAATCTTGGGCAAAGGTGTATTCCGTTATTGGGCGTTCGTTTAGAAGTACCTCTGTCGGGGTAACACGAATGGTATTGCTCACCCCCATTTCATAGCCCTCATAGACCTCAATGATGCGTTTGTATAAGCCAATACTTTCTGGAGTGATGGCTACTGTAGCTGCTTTTTGAGGAATGTATATCGGTCCAAAATGAACATTGTTATTCGGGTAGCGCGGGTCATAAGGAAAGATACCTCGAGACCACTTCCCAGCTTCCTCGTATTTACGGAGAGACTCTACCTGTAATACTTTCGCAAAATTGCGGAACTGCTCTAAGGCAGGATCCGTGATCTGCATATAGTAGGTGTTTGGCTGACGATACTCTGGAATGATATCTGTAATATCGAAGCGCTTTCTGATGTAGTCAATATCGCCTTCAGTCAAGGCTTCTTTCGTATACACCACATAGCCAAACTGCAATTTAGCGCGGTCTGGAAGGACATTTTGCTCCCCATTTACCCAAACATAGCCGTCTCGAACTTCAATAGAATCTCCAGGGAGTCCAACACAGCGCTTTACGTAGTTTGTCTTCTTGTCAATGGGCTTGTAGTGGAATTTACCGTCATTAGGCGCGCTAACAATATTTACGGTATCAACTGGCCAGTTAAAGACTACAATGTCGTTACGCTTGATCTTTTGAAAGCCCGGCATACGCATGTATGGACTTTTTAGCTGCGGACTGTAGGATTTGCTATTCACTAAAGGCACGGTGTCATGAACCATTGGAAACGCAATTGGAGTCATCGGTGTACGCGCTCCGTAATGAAACTTACTTACAAACAGATAATCTCCTACCAATAATGTTTTTTCCAAGGATGATGTTGGAATGGTAAAAGGCTGCATAAAGTAGGTGTGCACCAAGGTGGCCGCAACTATAGCAAATAATATGGAGCTGATCCACTCTCCGGCTGACGTAGTTGGCTGTAAGCTGCGATCTGGCAAGTGAGTTACATCTACAGAATAGTTGATGTAGTAGATGTAAAACCCGAGAGTAAGCACGCCTAGATAGGTGTCTGCATTCGAGTTTCTTCCAAAGCTACGCAGTGTTTCCACCCACAGTACGGGGAACATGATCAGATTGACAATCGGCACAAAGAGTAAAATGGTATACCACCATGGACGGTTGATGATCTTCATTAAGATCACCGCGTTGTAGACCGGTATAGCAGCTTCCCAAGCTTGTCTTCCCGCTTTTTGGTACAATTTCCAAGTACCCGCAAAATGTATGATTTGAACAATTAGGATGAATATCAAAAGTCCTTCTAAGGTCATGCGTAGCGATTTTGACTGCTAATTAGTGATAATTTTGATTCAAATATAGGGCTTTAACTCAGGTTTAATACATCCTGCATGCTAAACACGCCCTGTTTTCCAATGATCCACTTGGCAGCAACAATGGCTCCTAGCGCAAAGCCGTCTCTACTGTGGGCCTCATGACTAATGGTGAGCGTATCTACTGCCGATTGGTATTTGACATGATGCGTTCCCTTGACATCCCCTTCGCGGATGGAATCGATCCATAGGTCGCTGGGGTTGTTGTTTTGTAACGCCCAAGCCTGTTTTTGTGAAAACTTTAATACCGCGTCTGCCAAGGTGATCGCGGTACCACTGGGTTTATCCAGTTTCTGTGTATGGTGGATTTCGGTTATGCTGGGTTCGTATTGGTTTTGCTGTCCCATTAATTCCGCCAGTTTTTGATTAATGGCGAAAAAGATATTGACCCCCACACTGAAATTAGAGGCGTATAAAAAGGCCCCTTTTCTTTTTTGACAATAGGCTTCAATTCTCGGGAGTTCTTCCAACCAGCCTGTAGTACCAGAAATCACTGGGATCCCAGCTTCAAGAGCTTTTTTAATATTGTTGTAAGCAGCTGTTGGTACAGAGAAATCAATGGCGACCTCGGCATTATTAAAATCTGATATAGAGGCGCTATCATTGGTGGCCACTACAATTTCATGTCCTTGGGCAGCAGCAAGACGTTCAATGGTCTGTCCCATCTTCCCATAACCGAGTAAGGCAATTTTCATCGTTGTCCAAAATTGAATCGCAGACTCAGACCGTAGCTCGCTTGGGTGGAAACGGGATCGATCTGCAATTGAGGTGTAAGTGAAAGATCATCGTTGATGTTGTACTGACGCAAGTGTGCATCTACATTAGCATCAACAATATTGATCAGATAAAAGGCCACAGCGACAATGAGGCTGATATCCTTGTTTTTCTGAGCCTGTCTTTGTGCATCGATCAAACGATCATTAGAAACTAAAGGCGTTTCTCCATCCCCAAAGAACTCATCATCGGTAAATCCAGCCAAACGGCGCTTAAAGGCATTTCTAAATCGATCGTACTCTTGATCCTGTTGAATCCAAAAGTAGATCCCCGTACCGATTCCAGCATAAACAATAGGAATCTTCCAGTACTTTCTATTGTAAGCCTGACCCAATCCTGGTAATACAGCAGAATAGAATGCTGCTTTAGACGGTGCCAAAGGGTCGTAATCCAAAATCGTTCCGGTAGTGGCAACTACGGTATCTTGAACACGAACATCCAGTTCGTCGTCTTGTGCATGGGCTAGGGTGGTGACTATCCCAAAAAACAGAAGGAATAAATGCTTAATTCTCACCTTGAATGCGTTTGACAATACGTTCTAGATCAGCCTCAGAGTCAAAAGGAATAACCAGTTTCCCTTTTCCTTTAGCGTTCATGTTGATGCTGGTTTTGGCATTTAAAATTGAACCTAGGATATCGTTTTGTTTCTTGGCAGCTGCAGGCAGCGCTTTGGTGGTTTTGGCGGGTGCTGACGGATCTTTAAAAGATCTTACCAAGGCTTCGGTAGCACGTACGGAAAGGTTCTTGTCAATGATCTTTTCATAAATATCCAATTGACTTTCAGAATCGTCTATATTGATCAAGGCACGTCCGTGACCCATGCTGATAAAACCATCACGCATTCCGGTTTGAATGATCGGGTCCAGCTTCAGCAATCGCAAATAATTCGCAATCGTTGAGCGTTTTTTACCGACACGATCTGAGAGTGCTTCTTGAGTCAGATCGATCTCCTCAATAAGGCGTTGATAAGACAAGGCGATCTCAATAGGGTCTAAGTCTTGACGTTGGATATTTTCCACCAAGGCCATTTCCAAAGACTCTTGATCATTGGCAATACGAATGTAAGCGGGAACGGTGGTAAGGCCAATCAGTTTTGAGGCACGAAACCTGCGCTCTCCAGAAACTAATTGGTATTTGTTAAAGGCCAATTTGCGAACCGTGATGGGTTGAATTACACCCAATTCACGGATGGAACTTGCCAATTCGCGCAGCTGCTCTTCATTAAAGCTGGTTCTTGGCTGGAATGGGTTGACCTCGATAAAATCGAGTTCCAACTCTACAATATTTCCAACAACCTTATCGGCATTCTTGTCGCCAACAGCTTTAATATCGTTTTCAGGATCTTTCAACAAAGCCGAAAGTCCGCGTCCCAATGCCTGCTTTTTAGTCGCCTTGGCCATTAATTGCTATTTTTTTCAATGAGTTCTTGAGCCAAACTTAAGTAATTATTGGCACCTTTACTACCTGCATCATAACTAATGATGCTTTCCCCGTAGCTCGGCGCTTCACTTAAACGCACATTGCGTTGGATAATTGTCTCAAATACCATTTGATCAAAGTGCTTGCGCACTTCTTCCACAACCTGATTGCTCAAGCGTAGACGTTGGTCATACATGGTGAGCAGAAGGCCTTCTATATCAAGCTCCGCATTGTGGATCTTTTGCACACTTTTGATGGTGTTCAACAGCTTGCCTAGTCCTTCAAGAGCGAAGTATTCGCATTGAATTGGAATAATCACTGAATCCGCAGCGGTTAAGGCATTTAATGTCAAAAGGCCTAAAGAGGGTGCGCAATCAATGATGATGTAATCATAACGGTTTTTTAAATCTTCAATGGCGCGTTTGAGCATGTATTCACGTGCTTCTTTGTCGACCAGTTCGATCTCAATGGCAACTAGATCGATATGTGCAGGGATTAGATCTAGATTGGGGGAATCTGTTTGGACGATAACATCGTCGGCGCCTACCGTATGCTCCAAAAGCTGGTAGGTTCCGTTTTGGACCTGAGCCACGTCAATACCGAGGCCCGAGGTGCTGTTAGCCTGAGGATCTGCGTCGATGAGCAAAACCTTTTGCTCTAACACTCCCAGACATGCCGCCAAGTTCACCGAGGTGGTTGTCTTCCCGACACCGCCTTTTTGATTGGCTACAGCTATAATTTTACCCATAAGTAGTCTTCGTTTTGAGAATTTAAAAATACAATTATTAGCCCGTTTAGGAAAGCCTACTTGTTAACAGGAAGTGAACAGCATCGCTAAGGCGTAAAGAACTTTTCAACAGCCCTTCAGCCTTAGGTTTAGAAAGAATAAAGCAAATTTTGAGTCTTAGACTACTTTTTCTTTTTGGCGCGGATCATCATTTCTAACATGTCCCACATTTCTTGCGGAATTTCTTCAAGCAGATTGAATTGTCCAGCACCTTTTAGCCATTCTCCACCGTCAATAGTAATTACCTCTCCATTTAAGTAATGAGAGAAGTCTGATGCCAGATAAGCGGCCAAATTCGCCAACTCTTGATGGTCACCAACTCGGTTTAGTGGTACTTTCTTGGCCAGATCAAATTTTTCTTTGAGATCACCAGGTAACAGTCGGTCCCAAGCGCCTTTAGTTGGGAATGGCCCTGGAGCGATCGCATTAAAGCGAATGCCGTATTTGGCCCATTCTACAGCGAGAGAACGCGTCATGGCAAGTACACCTGC
>NZ_JABSPU010000047.1:0-3311 GCF_013214815.1 Gilvibacter sp. | reverse complement strand
GGCTGTAGCACTCGGTACTACATAAGCAGAGCCTGTCCAAGCATAAGTGGTCACGATATTCAATACGGTTTTGTTGGTTTCCTTTTGGGCGATCCAATACTTTCCGAAGGCCAAGGTACAGTTCTTGGTTCCTTTCAAGACAATATCAATAATGGTATCAAAGGCATTCGCAGACAATCGCTCCGTAGGGGAGATGAAGTTCCCTGCAGCATTGTTCATTAAAATATCTGGACTTCCAAAGGCCTCCACAGTTTTGGCTAATACATTCTCAACAGCTTCATAATCGCGAACATCACAGGCAACGGGTAGTACTTGCCCGCCTGTTTCAGCTTCCAGTTCAGCCTTTGCAGCGTCCAGTTTCTCTTGGTTTCTGGAAGTGATGACCACTTTCGCTCCAAGTTCCAAAAAGTAACGAGTCATGGATTTTCCCAATCCCGATCCACCACCGGTAACTACAATTACTTTTCCTGCTAGCGCGTCGTCGCGCATCATTTTAGCTGAATAATTCATGATTTGCTGTTTTGTTCAAAGTTACGGTTTTCTTTGCAATTACTATGCATGCATAATAAAATTAATTCCCGCTGTTAGATTTCCACAAATAGGCCACACAGCGTTTCAGATCAGGGAAGTCTTCTAATTTTGGGTGATCAAAGCTCCCTTTGAATTCCATGCCGATTTGTTCCATGACCTTTATAGAACCTAAATTTTTCTCTGTAGCAAAGGCATAAACCTCTTTGAGTCCCCAGAATTTTTGAGCATTTTCTAGTATTGCAGCCGCGCCTTCTGACGCATATCCTTTACGCCAATGATCAGGACTGATCCGCCAACCAATATCTACAGATGGGGTGAAGTCTGAATCGTAATTCTGATCCATAAGCCCGATCATTCCAATGGCTTCTCCCGATTCTAACAGATCAACTGCAAAGTAGCAGTAGCCGTTTTCACGGTAACTGTCTGCCAAGCGCTGAAAGAAGATCTGGACGTGTTCTTCAGGCAGCGGATTTGGAAAATGCGCCATAACACGGGCATCTTGATTCAAAAGCCTAAAAAGCGGCAGGTCGTCTTGCGTCCAAGGGCGAAACCCGAGACGTTTGGATTTTAGTACGTATTCCATGATTTAATTTACTGAGTCGATCAAGATCTCAAGCATTTCAATAGCAGCGTCGGCAATTCGAGTTCCCGGGCCATAAACCGCAACGGCTCCGGCTTCAAACAAGAATTCATAATCCTGTACCGGAATGACTCCTCCTACAATGACCATAATGTCCTCACGCCCGTATTTTTTGAGCTCTTCAATGACTTGAGGAACCAATGTCTTATGCCCAGCAGCTAAAGAGGATACTCCTAGGATATGAACGTCATTTTCCACAGCTTGTTTGGCGGCTTCTGCTGGAGTTTGAAACAGCGGTCCAATATCCACGTCAAAGCCAACGTCCGCATAGCCGGTGGCTACTACCTTAGCTCCACGATCGTGTCCGTCTTGGCCCATTTTTGCAATCATAATACGCGGTCTGCGACCTTCCAATTCTGCGAACTGATCGGCCATTTCTCGCGCTTTTTCAAAAGTTGGGTCTTTCTTGATTTCTTTACTGTACACGCCGCTAAATGATCTAATTTGTGCTTTATAGCGTCCAAAGGATACTTCCAGGGCATCACTGATCTCTCCTAAGGTTGCTCGTTCTTTGGCCGCATCTACAGCTAAAGCTAGTAAATTTTCTTCACCCGATTCTGCTGCTGCAGTCAATCGTTTTAAACAGGCCTCGACTGCTTCATTGTTCCGCTCGGCTTTAATGTTGCTCAATCGCTCCATTTGAGCTGCGCGTACTTTTTGGTTATCTACGTCTAAGATGTGTAAGGGATCCTCTTGCTCCAAGCGGTATTTATTCACGCCGACAATCACATCTTGTCCGCTGTCTATTCGCGCTTGTTTGCGCGCTGCAGCTTCTTCAATACGGAGCTTGGGAATACCTGCTTCAATAGCTTTAGTCATGCCGCCGAGCTCTTCAACTTCTTGGATCAAGGCCCAGGCCTTTTCGGCAATATCGTTGGTGAGACTTTCTACATAATAACTACCAGCCCAGGGATCCACAGTTTTTGTAATGCTGGTCTCTTGCTGTAAAAAGATCTGCGTGTTTCGGGCAATACGAGCGGAAAAGTCCGTTGGCAAGGCAATGGCCTCATCTAAGGCGTTAGTGTGCAAAGATTGTGTGCCGCCAAAAGCTGCTGCTGCTGCTTCTACGCAAGTGCGCGCTACGTTGTTGAACGGATCTTGTTCCGTAAGACTCCAGCCACTGGTTTGGCTGTGTGTTCTCAGTGCCAGCGATTTTGGGTTCTTCGGATTGAACTCAGAAACGATCTTTGCCCAGAGCATACGTCCGGCGCGCATCTTGGCTATTTCCATAAAGTGATTCATTCCAACAGCCCAGAAAAAGGACAATCGAGGGGCAAAACTATCAATGTCCATGCCTGCCGCGATTCCTGTCCGGATATACTCCAAACCGTCAGCAAGGGTATAAGCCAACTCAATATCACAAGTGGCTCCAGCTTCCTGCATATGATACCCAGAAATACTAATGGAATTGAACTTGGGCATATTTCCAGAAGTGAACTCAAAAATGTCAGAGATGATCTTCATGGAAGGTGTTGGCGGGTAGATATAGGTATTACGCACCATGAATTCCTTCAGGATATCATTCTGAATGGTTCCAGAAAGTTGTTCCAAGGAAACGCCCTGTTCTTGAGCTGCAACAATATAGAAGGCCATAATAGGCAATACGGCGCCATTCATGGTCATGGAGACGCTCATCTTATCCAATGGAATCCCATCAAAGAGGATCTTCATATCCTCAACACTATCAATGGCCACACCTGCTTTTCCGACATCACCAACTACGCGCTCGTGATCACTGTCGTATCCGCGGTGAGTTGGTAAGTCAAAAGCTACGGAAAGCCCTTTTTGACCTGCTGCCAGGTTTCTGCGGTAAAAGGCGTTGCTTTCTTCCGCAGTAGAAAAACCAGCATATTGTCTAATGGTCCAAGGGCGCTGCACATACATAGTCGGGTAAGGGCCGCGTAAATTTGGCGCGATCCCTGCCGCAAAATCCAGATGCTCTAAGGCAGCGGTGTCTTGTTTGGTGTAATGAGATTTTACGGTAATATCCTCGGCAGTTCCAAAGGTCTTCACCTTTTTTGGAGCGGCCTTACCACTTTTAAGACTCAGATGCTGAACGTCTTTTCTACTCATTGCTATAGCTTAAGTGCAAGTTGCGATTCAGTAAATTTTTATAGTAGGCCTCCATAGCAACGATCAT
>NZ_JABSPU010000046.1 GCF_013214815.1 Gilvibacter sp. | reverse complement strand
CATACTCAGCAGATTGTACTTCGTTGCCGGGGCTTTGTTTGTATTCGCCTTGCTGATCACGGTGCAGCTCATCAAGATCCAATTTGTAGAAGGGGATCAGTATAGAGAGCTAGCTCTGGAGAACACTTTGAAGAATTTCGTGATCTCTGCCAATCGCGGAAACGTCTATGCGGACGACGGCAGTCTCTTGGCTACTTCGGTTCCTAAATATGAGATCCGATTTGATGCCGTGACTGTTTCCAATGCGGTCTTTGAAGAAAACCTAGTGCCGCTTTCTAAGGAGTTGGCTAAAATGTTGGGTAAAACTCCAAACTACTATCAGCAGCGCTTGAGAAAAGCACGGGCCAATAAAAATCGTTATTTGCTTATTGCCCGTAACCTCGGTTATTCTGACTATGTGAAGATCAAAGGTTTCCCCATGTTTGAAAAGGGGCCTTTTAAAGGAGGGATCATTGTCGATCAAGATACCCGTCGCGAACATCCTCTGGGGCAAATTGGTAGCAGAACCATCGGTTATGAGCGTACCGATGAAAACGGTTTTATTACGCGCATAGGGTTAGAAGGTGCCTACGGGTCTTACCTCCGCGGTAAAGAAGGACGCCGCATGAAGCAAAAGATCGCCAAGGGACAATGGAAACCACTGAGCGATGACAATGAAATTGAGCCGCAAGACGGATTTGATGTGGTGACTACCATCAATGTAAACATTCAAGACATTGCGCACCACGCCCTACTGAAGCAATTGGAGTATTATGAGGCTGAGCATGGATGTGTTATTGTAATGGACGTGGAAACCGGGGCGATTAAAGCGGTTTCAAATCTGGGAAGAACTTCCAAAGGCACTTATGCTGAATCTTATAATTACGCTATTGGAGAGGCGCACGAGCCGGGCTCCACATTTAAGGTTATGGCCTTTGCGGCTGCTTTAGAAGATCAAGTTATTGATACCTCTACGGTTGTTGAAACCGGTCGCGGTGTATATACCTTTTACGGACGACGCATTCGCGATTCCAAAACTGGTGGCTATGGAACTATCTCCGCAGCACGTGCTCTTGAGGTTTCTTCCAATATTGGATTGGCACGAATTATTGATGAGAATTACAAAGATGATCCAGAGCGTTTCTTGCGTTATTTGGAAGCATGGAATCTGGACAAGCCTATAGGGATCAGTATCCTTGGAGAAGGAGTTCCAGACATACCAAAACCCGGAAAACCCAAATGGAGTAAAAATGCCTTGCCATCTATGGCTTATGGTTATGGCTTAACGCTAACTCCGCTACAAACTCTAACATTTTATAACGCCATTGCTAATGATGGTGTCATGGTGAAGCCTCACTTTATCTCAGAAGTACGTACCTGGAATCGTGCCATTGAAACCTTTGAACCGGAAGTCCTAAATCCTGCCATTTGCTCCAAATCTACCATTGCTAAGGTGCAGGCGGTTCTTGAAAATGTGGTTAAACGCGGTACCGGAGACGGCTTGTACAGCGAGTATTTCTCTATGGCCGGAAAGACCGGTACGGCTCAGACCGAATACTGGATGTCTGATTGGGAAGATGACAAGCGCTATATCTCTTCCTTTGCAGGTTACTTCCCGGCAGATCAGCCCAAGTATTCCTGTATTGTGATCATCCACAAACCGAGTACCAAAAAAGGGTACTACGGGGCAGATGTTTCAGGGCCTGTTTTTAAACGCATCGCTCAGAAAATCTATACCGATGTGCCGGTGATGGATGAGGTCAATGAACTCAACGAACCCAGCCAACAGGTCATGGGAGATTTTGAAAAGTATTATGCCATGGCGCAAAAGGCCGGCAGTCAAATGCCTAACGTAAAAGGTATGGCTGGAATGGACGCTGTGGCCCTTTTGGAAAATATGGGGCTGGAAGTGGTTCTTATCGGGAATGGAAATGTGATCCAACAATCGGTCAGTAGCGGCGCAGCAATTAGAGACGGACAAAAAATAACCCTGACATTATCGTGATCAAACTGAAGGATTTACTTTATAAGGTTTCACTCGATTCGGTTGTCGGGGGAACCGACGTCGCCGTGAATACCGTTGCTTTTGACTCTCGCAAAATTGGCTTGAACGATGTCTTTGTCGCCATCCGAGGCACACAAGTAGATGGTCACGATTATATCACCAAGGCTGCTCATGCTGGAGCTATTGCTATAGTATGTGAAGAGATGCCTGCGGAAATTGTCAACGGAATAACTTATGCCGTTGTGGCTGATGCCAATGCAGCTTTGGCGCAAATTGCAGCGAATTATTATCAAGATCCTTCTCAGGAATTACAATTGGTAGGCGTTACCGGAACCAATGGTAAAACGACCATAGCCAGTTTGCTCTACGACCTCTATCTCAAAGCGGGTTATACCGTTGGACTTTTATCAACTGTGGTAGTTAAGGTTGGGAAGCAAGAATTCCCGGCCACGCATACTACGCCAGATCCACTGGCAATCAACGGTTATTTACGACAAATGGTTGACGCCGGAGTTGACTATTGCTTTATGGAAGTTTCCAGTCATGGAATCCATCAGAAGCGCACGGAAGGACTACAATTTAAAGGCGGAATCTTCACAAACCTCACTCACGATCACTTGGACTATCACAATAGTTTTAAGGAGTATCGTGATGTGAAGAAAGCCTTTTTTGATCAATTGCCTAAAGATGCCTTTGCCTTGACCAACCTAGACGACAAGAATGGTCGTTATATGTTGCAAAACACCAAGGCCAAAAAATATACCTATGCGCTAAAATCCATTGCCGATTACAAAGCGCAACTTTTGGAGCATCAATTTAGCGGGATGCTGCTCAAGATCAACAATTCGGAGATTTGGGTAAAGCTCATCGGAGAGTTCAATGCCTACAATTTGTTGGCTATTCATGCCACTGCTGATTTGCTGGGGATGGATGCCATGGAGAATCTGCAATTCTTGAGTGAATTAGAGAGTGTTTCAGGCCGGTTCCAATATTTCACCAATGCAGAACAGGTAACTGCCATTGTGGACTACGCGCATACTCCAGATGCATTGAAGAATGTTTTAGAGACCATCAACGCCATTAGAACTGGTAATGAACAACTCATTACGGTTGTGGGTTGTGGCGGCGATCGCGATCCTGATAAAGGTCCCAAAATGGGAATGATCGCCGCCGCCATGAGTACTACGGCAATCTTTACGAGTGACAATCCGAGAAGTGAAGATCCGGATGCCATTATAGAGGCGATGGAACAAGGAGTGGAGCCGCAACATTTTAAGCGAACCCTTTCCATTACAGACAGAAAGCAAGCGATAAAAGCGGCCTGTAAAATGGCCAATTCCAACGATATCATCCTCATTGCCGGAAAAGGGCATGAGGCTTACCAAGAGATCAAAGGCGAGCGCTTTGACTTTGACGACTATCAGATCATCCATCAACTACTAACTATCTAAGTCCGGAGTTTTATGCTGTATTATTTGTTCGAATATTTAGAAAACACATTCAACCTTCCGGGAGCTGGATTGTTTCAGTACCTCTCCTTCAGATCGGCCATGTCTGTGATCACTTCATTGATCATCGCTACGGTCTTTGGAAAACGCATCATCAATTTCCTCCGCAGAAAACAAATCGGAGAAACGGTGAGAGATCTCGGATTGGCTGGACAAAGTGAAAAAGCGGGTACCCCAACCATGGGTGGGATCATCATCATTTTGGCTACGCTAGTGCCAGTTTTGCTTTTCACACGTTTAGAAAATATTTATGTGATCCTACTGATCATCACCACCTTATGGATGGGAATGATCGGGTTTTTAGACGATTATATCAAAACCTTTAAGAAGGACAAGGGCGGGCTTCCTGGGAAGTTCAAGGTCTTTGGTCAAGTAGTCCTGGGTGTGGCTGTTGGCTGCACACTGTATTTCCACGACGGGGTGACCATTAAGGAAAAAATTGAGCTGGAAACCGAGAATCAAACCACTTTGATTCGATCCGTAGGAGAAGAGATTAAATCCACCAAGACCACCATTCCATTTGTACCCAATAACGAATTTGAATACTCCGATCTACTTACCTGGATGGGAGATGATTATGCAAAGTATACGTGGTTGCTCTTTATTCCGATTGTGATTTTGATCATCACAGCGGTATCTAACGGAGCTAACCTCACCGATGGGGTAGATGGTCTGGCTGCAGGAACGTCGGCCATAATTGTCCTTACCCTGGGCATATTTGCCTGGGTGTCTGGCAACATCATTTTCTCTGATTATCTGGACATCATGTACATCCCAAGAACGGGAGAGATCGCGGTGTTTATCAGTGCCTTTGTGGGTGCGCTGATAGGATTCCTGTGGTATAACGCTTATCCCGCTCAAGTCTTTATGGGCGATACGGGCAGTTTGACCATTGGCGGAATCATAGCGGTGATTGCCATCACCATTAGAAAAGAATGGTTAATACCAATCCTCTGTGGAATCTTCTTGATAGAAAATCTTTCAGTGATTATGCAGGTAAGTTGGTTTAAGTATACTAAAAAGAAGTTCGGTGAAGGCCGAAGGATCTTTAGAATGTCTCCTTTACACCACCATTATCAGGTCAAGGGAATGCATGAAAGTAAAATAGTAACGCGCTTTTGGATTGTTGGGATCTTCCTGGCAATTCTAGCGATAGTCACTTTAAAGATCCGCTAATGAATTTGGTAGTACTGGGAGCCGGTGAAAGCGGCCTAGGTGCTGCCTTGCTCGGAAAAGCAAAGGGTTGGACGGTTTTTGTGTCTGATTTTGGACAAATAGACCCTACAACCCAAAACGTTCTTAAAAAACATGAAATCGAATGGGAGATGGGCGGCCATAGTGAGGCCAAACTGACCCAAGCAAATCTAGTAGTGAAAAGCCCGGGAATTCCTGAGCAGGCTCCTCCGATTCAACTATTGAGAAAACATCAAATTTCAGTGATCTCAGAGATTGAATTTGCGGCGCGCTACACCTATAAACCTGTTGTTGCCATTACGGGCAGTAATGGGAAGACCACCACAACGGCCTTGACGCATTATTTGCTTAAGGACGGTGGTCTGAATGCCGAAATGGGCGGAAACATCGGGAACAGTTTTGCAGGCCTGTTGTTAGAAGCTCCGGCTAGTCATTATGTGTTGGAGGTGAGCAGTTTTCAGTTGGATGATATTGTGGATTTTAAACCGCATATCGCCGTGATCACCAACATCTCCCCAGATCATTTGGATCGCTATGGATACAGCTTTGAGGCTTATCGCGATGCGAAGTTCAAGATCAGTGCGAATCAAACAGCTGCTGATTATTTGATCTATGACGGAGATGATCCCAACATAGCTGCAGGTATGCAAGATCACACCATTCGAGCTCAAAAATTGCCTTTTTCATTGGAAAAATCAGTCGATCAAGGCGCATATATAGAAGAAGATAACATAGTAATTACAATAGCAAATAACCAAATTAAGATGCCAATAGCCTCATTAGGATTACAAGGACAACACAATTTAAAGAATGCCATGGCCGCTGCCACTGTAGCGACCTTATTGGACATTCGCAAAGAGACCATTCGGAATTCTTTGGAACACTTTCAAGGGGTGGAGCACCGCTTGGAATCCGTTTTAAAGATCAATAATGTGCAGTACATCAACGATTCAAAAGCAACGAATGTAAACGCAACCTACTATGCTTTGGAGAGCATGGAAACGCCGACAGTATGGATTGTTGGAGGTGTAGATAAAGGCAACGATTACGCCGAGCTGCTTCCGCTTATCAATGAAAAAGTAAAAGCAGTGATCTGCCTGGGGATTGACAATACCAAACTGATTGAAAGCTTTGGAAATGTTGTGGATCTATTAGTAGAGACTACCAGCATGAATGATGCTGTCAATGTAGCATATCACATTGCTGAACGAGGAGATACGGTATTGCTTTCGCCAGCTTGTGCCAGTTTTGACCTGTTTAAGAATTATGAAGATCGCGGACGTCAATTCAAAGAAGCTGTTCGCAAATTATAATCCATGAAATTTTTCACCAACATAAACGGAGATAGAGCTATTTGGGCGGTTGCCGCACTTTTGGCTTTGTTTTCGTTCCTTCCAGTTTACAGTGCCAGTAGTAATTTGGCCTATCTGTATGGGGATGGGAACACTTTTAAGTATTTGGTGAAACATTTTGCGCACCTCATGCTTGGTTTTGCTATCCTTTATGGGGTGCACAGAATACCCTATCGCTATTTCAGAGGCTTGTCTATTATTGCGCTTCCGGTGGTCTTTTTGCTATTGATCATTACCCTGGCTGAGGGTACAACAATTGAAGGAGCCAATGCCAGCCGCTGGATTCGCATTCCATTTGTGGGTGTGACCTTTCAGACTTCCACCTTGGCGGCAGTGGTTCTGCTTACCTATGTGGCGCGATATTTATCTAAAATTAAAGACGAAAAGATCAGTTTTAAGGCTTCCATAGTGCCGCTTTGGTTGCCGGTGTTTATTGTGTTGCTGCTGATCTTACCGGCTAACTTTTCTACCACGGCCATCATCTTTGCTATGGTGGTACTCCTGGTTTTCTTAGGAGGATATCCTTTACAATACCTTGGCGTCATTCTCATAGCAGGTGCCTTGTTTTTAAGCCTGTTTATTATGTCTGCCAAGGCCTTTCCAGATATGTTCTCCAACCGTGTGGATACTTGGATCAGCCGTATCGATAACTTTTTAGACGATACTCCAGATAAAGAGGCCGACTATCAGATTGAAAAATCAAAAATGGGTATTGCTACTGGAGGTCTGTTTGGTGTTGGTGCCGGACACGGGGTACAAAAGAATTTCTTACCGCAATCTTCTTCGGATTTTATCTATGCCGTAATTGTAGAAGAATGGGGACTTGTAGGTGGCTTGTCCATCATGTTGTTATATATGCTACTGCTCTTCAGGTTGGTGGTAGTTGCTCATAAAGCCGATTCCATTTTTGGAAAGCTATTAGTCATTGGTGTTGGACTTCCAATAGTCTTTCAAGCGCTGACCAATATGGCTGTCGCGGTTGAACTTTTCCCAGTAACGGGACAAACCTTGCCACTGATCAGTAGTGGGGGAACTTCCATTTGGATGACCTGCTTGGCCTTGGGAATGATCTTAAGTGTAAGCGCTAAACGAGAAGAGATTCGCCAGCATTCTGATGAATCCGAAGAAACCGATAACCCTCTAGATATTCTCAGTGAAGCCATTTAAGTTCATCATATCAGGAGGAGGAACCGGAGGACATATCTATCCGGCCATTGCCATTGCCAATGCGCTCAAAGAAAAATACCCGAACGCGGAGTTTCTTTTTGTGGGTGCTAAGGATCGGATGGAAATGCAAAAAGTGCCTAAAGCTGGTTATAAGATCGTGGGCTTGTCCATTCAAGGCTTGCAACGCAAGGTCTCTTTGAAGAATTTAAAATTCCCGTTCAAGTTGCTCGCTAGTTTGAGAAGATCGGCCAAAATCATCAAGGATTTTAAACCTGATGTAGCCATCGGGACGGGAGGATACGCCAGCGCACCGCTCTTGCGTGTGGCTAGCAATAAAGGCGTGCCCTGCCTGATCCAAGAACAGAATGCCCATGCGGGAATTACCAACAAATGGATCGCCTCTAAAGCCAAGACCATTTGTGTGGCATACGCAGGAATGGAAAGCCAATTTCCGAAGGAAAAAATTGTCTTTACCGGGAACCCAGTACGTCAAGATCTGATCGATCTCAAAGTGGATAAGGCAACTGCATTGAAGCATTTTGGATTGGAAGCTGATAAACCGGTTTTATTGGTGTTGGGAGGAAGCCTTGGAGCGCGAAAGATCAACAATTTGATCCATGCGCATTTACCACTTTTCAAGGCAGAAGATGTTCAGGTGATCTGGCAATGTGGAAGCCTGTACTACGAAGAATTCAAAACCAACAACAGTGCACGCGTCATTGTCAAAGATTTTATCTACGCCATGGATATGGCCTATGCTGCTGCGGATATGATCGTGTCTAGAGCTGGAGCCTTATCGGTTTCAGAACTTTGCTTGGTGGGTAAGCCGGTGATCTTCATTCCGTCACCCAATGTGGCAGAAGATCATCAGAATAAAAATGCAGCTTCCATTGCTGCAGAAGACGCCTGTGTCTTTTTGAGAGAATCAGAAGCGGATCTGCATTTTGCAGATGCCTTTAAAGACTTGCTCGCCGATGCTGACAAACAGCGCCGTTTGGGCGAGAATATTAAAAAATTAGCCAAGCCTCATGCGACAGATGCCATAGTTGCAGAGGTAGCCAAACTCCTAATTGAAAAGCAACTGTGAGCGGAGTTTTTAAAGATATAGCACGAGTTTATTTCATCGGAATTGGTGGAATTGGAATGAGCGCCTTAGCGCGTTATTTCAAGGCGCGTGGCTTTGCTGTGGCCGGCTATGACAAAACCAGAACAACACTAACCGATTCCTTAGCGGAACTCGGTATAAAAATTACATACAGCGACCAACTTGATGCCATTCCAGAAGGTTTTGAACAAACCGACACGCTAGTGGTCTATACGCCTGCCATTCCCCAACAGCACGATCAACTTCAATTTTTTAGTACTGGAGTGCATCAAATCCACAAACGTGCTGTGGTATTGGGTATGATCACTAGAGACAGTAAATCCTTAGCCGTTGCGGGAACACATGGCAAGACAACCACCTCTGCCATTTTAGGTCATTTATTGGCCAGTTGCGATATGCCAGTAACTGCCTTTTTAGGTGGAATTGCTGAGAATTACGATTCCAACTATATCTCCAAAGGAGAGCAGATCACCGTGGTAGAAGCCGATGAATTTGATCGTTCCTTTTTGCAGCTGAGTCCTACGGTGGCTTGTGTTACCGCCATGGATGCGGACCATTTAGACATCTACGGCTCTGCTGAAGAATTAGAAAAGACCTTTAAGGAGTTTGCGGCTTTGGTGCCGGACTCCAAATTAGTTTTACATCCTAAAGGGCTTCCGCTCTCCGGCACTACGGTGGGTATAGAGGACGGGGCCGACTATGAGGCCAAAAATATCCGCGTTGAGGACGGGGCTTATACCTTCGACTTAAAAACGCCTCGTGGTGAATTACAGGCGCTCCGATTTTCATTGCCGGGGCACCACAATTTGCTCAATGCGATTACCGCTTTGGGTATGGCAATTTCAATAGGAACCCCAACCGATTGCCTGCCCAAAGCGTTATTTGAGTTCAAGGGTGTAAGGCGCAGATTCTCATTTGCCTATCGGGATGACGATCGAGTGGTGATTGATGATTACGCGCATCATCCCACAGAGATCAATGCGGTGTATCAGGCAGTGAGTGAGTTCTATCCGCAGCAAAAAAAGTTAGCGGTATTTCAACCGCATCTCTACAGCAGAACCCGAGATTTTTTGGAAGGGTTTGCTCAGAGTTTGGGGCAGTTTGATGAGCTGCTTTTGCTGGATATTTATCCGGCTAGAGAATTGCCAATTGAAGGGGTGAATTCTCAAGCACTTTTAGATGCGATTGATCATCCAAAAAAGCGCTTGGTAAGTAAAATTGACCTCCCGGAACTGATTGAAAAAAGCAGCTGCGAAGTGATCTTGATCCTCGGAGCCGGAGATATTGGAGTTGAAGTAAAAAACATAAGTCGTCATTTGCATGCGAACTAAACTGTGGAACATAGGACGAATGGTCTTTGTTATCCTTTTGATAGCAGTGGTTTACGCGTTTTCTAACCAAAGAAATTCCGCTAGAAATTTGAGTGCTGTTGACGTTAGTTTTCAAGACCGTAGTACTGCTTTGATAACTGAAGCTATGGTTAATAAATTGTTAATACAAAAAGCAGACAGCCTAGCCGCTGTAGATAAAGATATAATAGATTTGAATGCATTAGAAGGTCGTTTAAACAGCCATCCTATGATCCGAAATGCTGATGTTTTTCTCTCTTTGGATGGTGTACTTGGAGCACGCGTAACACAAAGAAGGCCTATCGCCAGAGTGGCGTCCAATCCGTCTTATTACATCGACGAAGAAGGTACCAAAATGCCCCTATCCCGAGTTCATTCCTTACGAGTGCCTTTGGTGAGCGGTGTTTCCGAGGACAATCTAGCACCTGTAACACATGTGTTGAAGGAGATCTTAGCAGATCCGTTTATGGTGCAACATATCGTGGCTGTGGAGCAGCAGCGAGATTCGACTCTGATCATGCGTGTGCGAACCTATGATTTTAAGATTTTACTGGGAGAGCCAGTAAATATCAAACGGAAGTTTCAAAATTTTAAAGCGTTCTATCAGAAAACAGTCAAAGATGGAACTCTGGGTAATTACCAACTGGTCAACCTGATGATGGATCACCAGGTGGTAGCCACAAAAAAGTAGTTTATGGAACAGCAAACTATTGCAGTAGGACTAGATATTGGAACCACGAAAATCGTGGCCATGATCGGGCGAACCAATGAGTACGGCAAAATGGAAATTCTCGGTATTGGGAAATCCAAGAGCCTTGGGGTGCATCGTGGGGTAGTGAATAATATCACGCAAACCATCCAATCCATTCAACAGGCCGTTCAAGAGGCAGAAAGCTCATCGGGAATGAAAATCGCCGACGTAGTTGTGGGAATCGCGGGGCAACACATCCGAAGCTTACAACACAGCGATTACATCACCCGTCCCAACAGTGATGAGGTGATCGGTGAGGACGATATTGACACCCTGTGCAATCAAGTGCACAAATTGGTCATGCTTCCTGGAGAGGAGATCATTCACGTATTGCCGCAAGACTTCAAAGTGGATGGACAGGCCGAGATCAAAGAACCTATTGGGATGTATGGTGGACGTTTGGAGGCCAACTTCCATGTGGTGGTTGGGCAGGTTTCTTCTATAAGAAATATTGGGCGTTGCGTAAAGAGTGCGGGCTTGGCTTTGGGTGGAATTACCTTGGAGCCCTTAGCTTCTGCCAATGCCGTTCTAAGCATGGAGGAGAAAGAAGCTGGAGTAGCTTTGATCGATATAGGTGGAGGTACAACAGACCTTGCCATTTTCAAGGATGGAATCATTCGTCATACCGCAGTTATTCCTTTTGGAGGTAATGTGATCACGGAAGACATCAAAGAAGGTTGTTCCATCATTGAAAAGCAAGCAGAGCTATTGAAGATCCGTTTTGGATCGGCTTGGCCGGGAGAGAACAAGGACAACGAGATTGTTTCCATTCCTGGTCTACGCGGTCGTGAGCCGAAAGAGATCACCTTGAAAAACCTCTCAAAGATCATTCACGCAAGAGTGGTAGAGATCATTGAGCAAGTGTATCTGGAGATCAAGAATTACGGCCACGAGGAGCAAAAGAAAAAATTGATCGCAGGGATCGTACTCACTGGTGGAGGATCGCAACTCAAGCATCTCAAACAATTGGTAGAGTACATTACCGGCATGGATACGCGTATTGGGTATCCGAATGAACATTTGGCTGGAGACAGCGATAGCGAGACCACAAGTCCGTTATACGCTACCGCCGTTGGATTAGTACTCAACAGCCTAGAAACGCAAAGTAGAAATGAAGGGCAGTCTTCTGTTGAAGTAGCATCAGAAGAGACAGAGGAAGCCCCTGAACATATTGAAGAACCCCAGAACGATCAAATGCCCAAAGAGCGCAAGCGCTTTTTTGATAAATGGGCAGAGAAGTTCAAAGACTTTTTAGACAACGCTGAATAGCAGTAATCTCACAAAAAACTAACTATGAGCAGTAGTAATAACGAATTCGACAACATCGCGTTTGATTTACCCAAGAATCAATCGAACGTCATCAAGGTGATCGGTGTTGGTGGTGGTGGAAGTAACGCCATCAATCACATGTTCCAACAAGGGATCAAAGGAGTTGACTTTGTGATCTGTAATACGGACAGTCAGGCGCTGGAGAACAGCCCTGTTCCAATTAAGATCCAACTTGGTGTGACTTTGACCGAAGGACTCGGTGCTGGAGCAAACCCGATTATTGGAGAGCAAAGCGCCATGGAAAGCATGCAAGACATTCAAGCCATGCTTTCAACACACACTAAGATGGTCTTTATCACAGCAGGAATGGGCGGTGGTACCGGAACCGGTGCAGCCCCAATCATTGCCAAAATGGCCAAGGAGATGGATATCCTCACTGTAGGGATTGTGACTATCCCGTTCCAGTTTGAAGGAAAAATGAGAAACGATCAAGCCCAAATTGGGGTGGAGAATCTGCGCAGAAACGTGGACTCTTTGATCGTGATCAACAACAATAAATTGCGCGAGGTTTATGGGAACCTTGGGTTTAAGGCCGGATTCTCTAAGGCCGATGAGGTATTAGCCACAGCTGCTCGTGGTATTGCCGAAGTAATTACCCACCACTATACTCAAAACATTGACTTGCGCGATGCGAAGACTGTTTTGGCCGATAGCGGCACTGCTATTATGGGAAGCGCTCAGGCTGCAGGAGCCAATCGTGCGCATGAAGCGATTACCAAAGCCTTGGATTCTCCATTGCTCAACGATAATAAGATCACTGGCGCTAAGAATGTGTTATTGCTGATCGTTTCCGGTCAGGAAGAGATCACTATTGACGAGATCGGTGAGATCAGTGACTACATCCAAACCGAGGCCGGGCATTCTGCTAACATCATTATGGGTGTGGGCGAGGATCAAAGTTTGGACGGTGCTATTGCGATCACCGTGATTGCTACAGGCTTTAATGCCGAACAGCAGAATGAGATCGTCAATACAGAGACTAAGCGTATCGTACATACTTTAGAAGAAGATCAAGTGGCGCAGCAAGTGTTGGAAGATCGCACAGATACCACAGTGAGCGGTCCGCTAATTACAGAGCCTGAGGTTTTGAAAGAACCAGCTCCGGAGCCGATTATCAAGCACACCTTATTTGAAGAGGAGGAAACTCCAGAGTTGCCTTTTGAAGGATATATTGAAACTACCGCCTTACTCAAAGAGATCCCAGTGGTTTATGACGAGGTGGATATCCATCATATTGCTGAGTTTGAGCAAGTGGTGATCAATGCCATGGAAGTTCACGATTTTGAGGTCGTAGAAGCCGAGACTGAGGTAGTTAAGCCAGAGGTGGAGGAAGACGTGGTAGAGGAGCAAGAGCAAATGTTGATGTTTGATCTGCCACTATCTGAGACACCAGAAGAAGAAACTATAGCTCCAGCAGCAGAATTATCTGAAGAGCCTGTCCTTAGAAAGCCCATTGAAGAAATTGAAGTCAATGAGGCTATTGAAGTGGTTCCTGTGACCGAGTTTACTCAAGAAGGGGTGAAGCGTTACAGCCTTGATGATTACCAAGAAATGGAGACCGCTTTGACAGCGGCTAAGGCAGAACCGGAGGTTTTGGATGAAGAGTTGGTGATGGAAAAGAAGATCGTTGAAACTGCGCCTGAAACAGAAACTCAGGAAGAGGAAGAAGGCGATCCAATGAACAGCCCGATCTCTAAGATCTTAAAAGACAGAACCGAGGAGCGTAAGCGTAAGCTAAAAGAGTTCAATTACAAGTTTAGAAACAGCGCTTCTAAGATCGACGATATTGAAAAGCAACCTGCCTATAAGCGCATGGGTATAGAATTGGAAGATGCGGATACCTCAGAGTCTGATATTTCCCGCACTACAGTCAATTTAGATGATGACGATGTCTCTTTGAGAAACAACAATTCCTTCTTGCACGACAACGTCGACTAAGATTTTTTTGTTTAGTGTTACATTTCCCGTAAGCCCGAAAGCGGTTCGCCGTTTTCGGGTTTATTTTTTATCTTCGCACTCTATTTTAAAGCCTGTAAACAATGAGTTTATCAACCAAGGTCATGGAGGCCATGAAGACTGCAATGAAAGCCAAAGACAGCCAAGCTTTGGAATCGCTTCGCGCGGTAAAATCTGCTATTTTATTGGCTCAGACCGAGTCTGGAGCTAAGCAAGAATTGAGTGAAGCAGAAGAACTTAAATTGCTTCAAAAACTGGTGAAACAACGCAAGGATAGCGCAACGATCTTCACTGAGCAAGGTAGAGATGACCTGGCTGCTCCTGAATTGGCGCAGGCGGAGATAATTGCTCAATTCCTTCCAGAGCAAATGTCTGAAGAAGAGATTGCCAAAGTAGTCGAAGAGATCATTGCTCAAACTGGTGCCTCAAGCATGAAGGACATGGGGAAAGTAATGGGTATGGCTAACGGCAAACTTGCCGGTAAAGCTGATGGCAGCACCATTGCCAAACTCGTAAAAGCCAAGTTGGCTTAATAATAGGCCGCGTAGTTCAACTGCCCTTTGGGCGATTTCAGTTGACCTACTTGCCTGAATTGACATACTGGCCGCGTAGTTCAACTGGATAGAATATCAGATTTCGGCTCTGAGGGTTGAGGGTTCGAATCCTTCCGCGGTCACGAATGAATCAAAAAAAGGTTCATGTTTAAGCGAGTTCCAAAAAAGGAGCTCGCTTCTTTTTTTGGACGAAGCGGAAAATATGTTTTTTTGATTCTCAACACGGAGTGTTGAAGGATGTTCGCGAAGCGAACAATCCTAATCTACGCTTTTCAATGGCCCCTCGATACAATTTGCCCGTGGCAAATCACTCGGGGACCGGGTGTAGTTAGCTTTACGGCTAGTTTTTCATTTGCAAAGGCGAGTGTTGAAGGATGTTCGCGAAGCGAACAATCCTCATTTGTCACGGAGTGTTGGAGGAACTTTGCGCAGCAAAGAATCCTCATTTGTCACGGAGCGTTGGAGGAACTTTGCGCAGCAAAGAATCCTCATTTGTCACGGAGTGTTGGAGGAACTTTGCGCAGCAAAGAATCCTCTTTTGCCGATGAGCTAAACAAGTAATCCTTTTTTATTAGTTTTATGATCTCCCCCCAATTACTTGACGCTAAATGAAAATCAAAATTCTACGATTTTTTCTCTTTGCTTGCGCGATTTGTTCAGGACAGACTTCAGGCATAGAGTTGCCTGTATATAAAGGAGAATATCGATCAGTATCCACACCTTATTATCCAATCTATATTCTAAAATCTGAAGAAATAGTTCTGTTTAATGATACTATTGCACCAGAGCAATTGCCTAAACTACTTTATAAAGGAATACCTGGATACGGCAGTTATATGATGATCCCGAAAGCCCAAGTTCATTTGATCGTCGATAAAGATGTTTCTTATTCGATAGTGGATGAGGTGAAAACCCAGATAGCATCGACAGCTGCCTCTAGGCTGTATTTTTATTACAGAGCTTCAAATGAGAATGGGATTAGTTCTCGTATAAAGGCAATTCGCTATCCTAATTATTACTCTTATTTTAAACTTGATGTCCCTGCTCATATGCTATTGCGGTCTGAACTACCAAAGCAGGATAGTTCACTTAAGAGCATTGAAGGCGAACCGCCAATTCCTCCTAAACCAAATCATATTAACATTGCAACCTCAGTAGAAAAGGCTATTTATTCAAAACAGCAGGATGTAATAGATGAGGCGTTAGCCGGCAAGAAGTGTACTTGTCTTACTCTAGAACGCGACCGAATAGTTCAAGAAATAAATGATGGTTTTGTTGAGATTAGAGATGAAGCCTTAAATGATCTGATGTCAGAGTATGATGTCGTATTTCTGAAATTTGATCAACGTATTCTTTATCAAGATTACTTTGATTACTTAATTCAATTAGAAGCAATTCAAGATCTATTGAAGAAGGTCGAAATAATTGAATTATCTAAAGAAATTAGAGAGATTCATAAGGACGTTGGTATTCGGTTACCTTGTAGTGATTAAACCTCCCCCGCGCCAGCGATCGCAACGGCATACTTTTTGGCCTGCCAAAAAGATATAGTGAAGAGCGCGGTCGTGAAGTGAACTTGTTCTACTTCACGGGGCGCCCAAAAACCACCCAAATTGAACCCCCTGCCTCTGGCTCTGCACATGATAGAGCATATCCACAAGCCCAGAAGACCTGCCTTTGGCACAGCTCACCAGTGCATTCGCTTTCTTGTCAATAGAGTTGGTTGCAGTCTCTAATGGATAGCCCATTTTGCTCAACTTGTAAATGGCAGCATTGAGCGTGGAATTGTTGTTGTGGGTAAGGCTAATCTCATCGGCCTCCGGATTCACTTTCACACCCAAAACCCCGTGAATGCGCTCTAGGCGATTACTGATGGTTTTGGCGCAGCCGTGGCATCGCAAATTCTGAACTTTATAGACTGTTTTCATAACCTTGAGGTTTTATTGAGTAAAAATAGGTGGTGGTTAGGTGGGAATCTATGACAACGGTCAGTTGCAGTGTATCTTGCGAATTTGAATTAAGGGTTGTCAAGTAACGGGAAAGTGATTATTTTAGAAGAAAACAATAACGCATGAACAGAATCTTAGGGATAGGCTCTAGAATTGAACACTCCGATCACGGAAAAGGAGTGGTGACTAACGTGACGGCAAAAATGTATTGGGTCACTTTTATTGATGGCGGTTTGGAAACCATTGGTGTCAATGATGAATTTGAAGTGATTGAAGCCGTAGACGATGAAGTGGACACGGTAAGTTTCTATGAGATCGAGAAAAGCCTGCGAGAGATCTTGCAAAAGTGGAGTGATATCACTGAGATCGTTCCTTTGGGCGATAAATGGAACGGAGGGACCTTGACCCTGCAGCCTGCTGACCCCAATCTTGCGGCTAAAGAAATCCCGGTTAAAACCTTCTTCAATAAGATCGTGATGCTGCGCGACCGTCTGCGCGTTTTGGAGCAAAAGATCAACTCCAACAAGAGCTTGGACGAAGAAGAAAAGATCGACATCCAACAATACATTACCCGTTGTTACGGCAGTCTTACGACCTTTAATGTGTTGTTTAAAAATAAGAGCCAACAGTTTGTTGGTGAATCATCCAAACGATAACTAACACGAAACAATATGGAAGAAATTCGACAATTTAACGAACCTCAGGTGCAAGAGCCTATGGTGGCTGATCTCGCTCAAGAAGAGCAGGTTGCTTTTTATAGAAAAACCTACGGACACGTTGCTGGAGCCGTATTGCTGTTCATTGCAGTAGAGGCTATCTTTTTTCAGATTCCGGCAATCGTGAACTTTGCCTTTTCCTTGGCGGAAGGATGGACTTGGCTGCTACTTTTAGGTGGCTTTATGTTTGCTACCTCTAAGGCAGAGTCTATGGCTATGGGCACTACGGACAGAAATACGCAATACGCGGCATTGGTGCTTTATGTGGTAGCGGAGGCCTTTATATTTATTCCGCTGATTGGAATAGCGCTCTATGTTGCCGGTGACGGAGCCGCGGAGCTACTCAATCAAGCTGCTATTATAACGCTGTCTTTATTCTCTGGACTTACGGCGGCCGTTTTACTGACTAAGAAAGACTTCTCTTTCTTGAAGACCGGTTTGACCATTGGGTTTTTTATTGCCTTAGGGCTAATCATTGCCGGTACGCTCTTTGGTTTTGACTTAGGGTTATGGTTCAGTGTGGGAATGATCGTTTTGGCGGCAGGTTCCATTTTGTATCAGACCTCGCAAATGGTTCATAAGTATAAGCACGAGCAGTATGTGGCAGCTTCTTTAGGACTGTTCGGTGCTTTGATGTTGTTGTTCTGGTATGTGTTGAGCATCCTTTCCAGCGACTAGTAAAAAGCTTGATTAAACGTATTGATAAAAAGCAGGTTCTTTGTTAGAGCCTGCTTTTTCATTGATTAAAAGGAATTTACATATCTTACACCTCCCAAACAATCCCCCATGCTACTGCAACAACCTGATGAAAATATAGCTTGGATGGCGCCCTATGCCTATGGTATAGTTGTGTTGGGGATCCTTTTGTTTCTCTTTCGCGTCTTTGAGAACTTCTATGCCGAACACTTCGGCAGGCCTTTAGTTAGACAGTATTTTTCCTATCGAAAATTGCCGCGGGAACAACTGCGGATCTTAGAAACTGAGTTTCCTTTCTACCGCAATCTCAACAGGAAACACCGCAGGCAGTTTCAGCATCGGGTGGTCACCTTTATAAAAGACAAAGAGTTTATCCCTCGGGAAGATCTTGAATTGACCGACAGGATGAAGGTCTTAGTTGCAGCCGTGGGTTGCATGTTGAGCTTCGGACGGAAGAATTACACCTACAGTTTGATTCACTTCATTCTGATCTATCCGGAGG
The DNA here is from genome assembly GCF_013214815.1 of Gilvibacter sp. Classification (GTDB taxonomy): domain Bacteria; phylum Bacteroidota; class Bacteroidia; order Flavobacteriales; family Flavobacteriaceae; genus Gilvibacter. The sequence goes on along the minus strand of NZ_JABSPU010000046.1, from coordinate 4,460 downwards.
AATTCTACAGCAATATCAACGAGGCTTATCACAAAGGTGAGATCAACCCAGGCGGCCGTGCTTTAGTCTTGTCTTGGAAAGATTTTGAGGCCGGTTTGGCAGACGGTCATGACAATATCAATTTGGGTATTCACGAATTCATGCACGCCATGCAGTTGGAGGCCAAGCGGGGAGGAGATACCGATTCTGCGCGCTTTCAATTGCAGTTTCAGAATATCTTAAAGCGTCTAACACATCAAGAGGTGAAAGATCGCTTGGATCAAACGCGTTACTTTAGAGAATACGCCTTTACCAACGAATACGAGTTCATGGCGGTATTGTCCGAGTATTTCATGGAATCCCCGGGAACCTTTCAAGCCAACTTTCCGCAGCTGTATGACTACACGCGGAAACTACTCAACTTTAAATTTTTGGGCTATTAATAAGAGACTGCTGCTGTGGTGGACTTTAAATTGCTGATGGTTGCCGTTGGATCTTCAGATCGGAACACAAAACTTCCGGCTACTAAAACATCTGCTCCAGCTTCTACTAAGTCCGCAGCGTTATTGTCTTTTACACCACCGTCGATTTCAATAAGAGTAGAAGCACCTTTTTCATTGATCATTCCGCGTAGGGCGCGCACCTTGTCGTAAGTATTCTCAATGAAGGATTGTCCTCCAAATCCAGGATTCACGCTCATGATACAAACCAGGTCAAGATCTGCAATGATGTCGCTCAATAAGTGAACGGGTGTATGCGGGTTAAGCGCTACACCAGCTTTCATACCAGCAGCCTTAATGGCTTGAATGGTACGGTGCAAGTGTGTGCAGGCTTCATAGTGTACTGTAAGCACATCTGTACCGAGGTCCGCAAAGGTTAGGATATAACGATCCGGGTCAACGATCATTAAGTGCACGTCTAAGGTCTTTTTAGCCTCCTGCGCGATCGATTTGATCACAGGCATACCAAAGGATATATTCGGCACAAAAACGCCGTCCATAACGTCTAAATGGAACCAGTCTGCTTGGCTGTCATTGACCATGCGAACGTCGCGGTGCAGGTTGCCAAAATCGGCTGCTAAAATAGAAGGTGCAATTAAAGTGCTCATCGGAAGGTTTATTTCCGACAAAAATAATCAATAAATGAAGGGTCTAACCATTTCCGCACGATTTTTAACCGCTTCGTCAAAATTGTCTTCCAAGAAGCGAATGTACTTCTGTAGCTGGAAGATTTCTTTAGAAGGTTCAATAATAGTAAAGCCAGACATGTAGTTTTCAAACATGCGCTCTTCTGCAGGCTGATTCATGATCTCTATGATGTGATGATGCCTTTTGTCTCGCTTTATAGATTCATATAAAGGAAGCATGGCTATCGAAGGGCCTTCCAGGATTTGCATGAAGTTACCGTGTTGGAACAACAATACACCCGTAATACCTAAACTCAAATTGTTTTCAACAATGCCTTCAAAGACTTCGCTAATATTATGTTGGGTAATTGTTGAAACCGCGGTACTTACATAGCATATGGTATGTAGTTGCGTTTTCATCGTGGGGATGATTTGTGCTAAAATTACTGAATGACCATCACTTATACAAGTAAGATTGTTATAGAAATGTTAAAGAAATTATAATCTAACTATCTGATAGTCAAAATACTAACATATGTTAGTATTATAGAGATAGGCTCGTGACCCGGATTAATGTTAAACAAATATTATCTTCTTTTTATATCATTAATCGATTGAAAGCACTTCGAGGCTTCCTACAATATTTGAGCAGAAATTCTGGTGATCTCAACTGTTTTTATTTAGACCATTTCTCAATAGAATGGTGTTGATTCTCTTGTTTATTGAAACGGTTGACTCAAAACCCCTATCTATCAAGTAATTACGAACAATCCACATAAAACGAGGGCTTGTCCGTAAAAGGTAAGTCTTGAACTTGGGCTTAAATTGAAGTATAAATTAAAATTTATGTGTGTTTTTAACACATTGGGTGCAGGAGAGATTGTTATTCGGGAGTTAGTCAGACTTTTGTGTGAAAATCGGCATTTTTGTTTAACTGAAATAGTACCATTGAGTAAATGCAAAGTGGATACAATACATAAATAAAATTTATGCATTACATAATAATTTTTAATACTAATTTTTTCCGTCTGCCTTCGCTTTGATGATAGAATCGATCACTTTTTTGTCCTTAGTACTCATTTGCTTCCCCGTTTTAGAGTCGTAATAGTAGTAAGTAGGTACAGGTTCGGCACCTTCTGCAAAGTCACTTTCTGCAGTTTTTTGCGTTTTTGGGGTAGCAGTTTTAGTCGTAGGAGTGGTCTCTGCTTCTGTGGCTTCTGTCAATTCTGAGTTTTTCTCCGTATTTGTTACCGTTTCAGTAGTTTCGACTTGCGGTGTTTCTTGCGCTTGAACAGCTTCTGATTGAACCTCAATACTCGTTGTATTTGTTTCTTCTGCTTCTGATTGACCACTACCAGTCCATAAAGCAAGTGCTAAAAGGGCCATCAATCCTGCTGAACTCCAAATCCAGATTACATAGCGCTTGCGTTTTTTGCGCTCCAAACTCTGTGCCACATCATGCCAAGTGGGGACTTCGGTGCTCTTCTGAAGATCTTTCAGGCGATCTTTTATAGTACTTTCTATGGGATCTTGCGTTTTCATAAGTAGCTAATTAGGCTGGTTTAGTCATTAGTTGTGCGGTCAAGCTTTTTTTTAAAAGAACTTTCGCGCGATGTAGGTTTGATTTGGAGGTGCCAACGCTGATCTTCAGTTTATCTGCGATCTCCTGATGACTGTGGTCGTCCAAAACATAAAGGCTAAAAACAAGGCGGTACTGATCCGGTAACTGTTGAATTGCTTCTAGAAGTTGGTCCAGATCGCAACTTTGTGCCCAATGGTCGTCGTCTTCTTGAACGGCAAACCAACTTGGATCCTCGGTCAAATGCTCCTTGCGTTTGTTGCGGTATTTCTTCACTGCTTGATTAATGGCAATGCGTTGCATCCAACCCGCAAAGGAACCTTGTCCTTTATACTTTTTAATGGTTTCAAACACGATCACAAAGGCATCGTGTACATTATCCTGTGCTTCCTCCACATTCCTGCAATACTTCAGTGAAGTAGTGTAAATGGCATCTCTATGCTCCAGGAATAATTGTTCCTGAGCCTTAGGGTCGCCTTTTTTACAAGCTGCAATAAGCTCCGTTAAGGAAGAAGACATCTAGATTGTTCTTTGCTGTAATGTACAGAAATAATAGAAAGGTTGCGTGGCGGAGGTAAAAAAGCAAAACCCCCGCCAGAGGCAGGGGTTTCATTCATCAATCAAAAAACGAACAGTTAGTTTAACTGTTTGTTACTGTAATCTAAGTCGTATTAACCTAGATAAGTTTTCAATATTTTGCTTCGCGAGGTGTGTTTTAGCCTGCGAATTGCTTTTTCTTTGATTTGACGCACGCGCTCACGCGTTAGGTCAAAGGTCTCGCCGATCTCTTCTAGAGTCATTGGATGTTGATCTCCAAGTCCGAAGTACAAACGAATAACATCTGCTTCACGAGGAGTCAAAGTTTCCAAAGCGCGCTCAATCTCAGTGCGCAAAGACTCGTGCAACAAAGAACGGTCTGGGTTTGGAGATTCTCCAGAACGAAGTACATCGTAAAGGTTAGAATCTTCACCCTCTACCAAAGGAGCATCCATGGATACATGACGTCCAGAGTTCTTCATAGACTCCTTCACATCATTGATGGTCATGTCTAACTCTTTGGCGATCTCCTCAGCACTTGGTGGGCGCTCGTGCGCTTGCTCCAAGAAGGCAAAGGTTTTGTTGATCTTATTGATCGATCCGATCTTATTCAATGGCAAACGTACAATACGAGACTGCTCTGCAAGAGCTTGTAGAATCGATTGACGGATCCACCATACGGCGTATGAAATGAATTTAAAACCACGAGTCTCATCAAAACGCTGCGCAGCCTTGATCAATCCTAAGTTTCCTTCGTTGATCAAATCCGGCAATGTGAGTCCCTGGTTTTGATATTGCTTAGCTACCGATACAACGAAACGCAAGTTAGCTTTGGTCAACTTCTCTAAAGCGCGTTGGTCTCCGGCTTTGATTCGTTGTGCCAATTCTACCTCTTCGTCAGCGGTAATGAGGTCGACTTTTCCAATTTCTTGTAGGTACTTGTCTAAGGAAGCGGTCTCTCTATTGGTGACCTGCTTGGTAATTTTGAGTTGTCTCATCTAATAAATCCTCTCTTCTAACTCACGTGCTTAATTGCACGCTGTAGCTAGTTATACGTAAATATACCCAAAAATGTTACAAATAGTTGATCATTTTTTAATATTTGTGTGGCCTGATTTTCTACCGTTTTGATTTCGAGTCATTTAAAATAGATTTAAATCTCTGTCCGCTTGAATGTTGGCCAAAAGTAAATTCACTTTTTGGCGCATTTTGTTGAAGAATATTCCGCGGTCCTTTTCA
>NZ_JABSPU010000045.1 GCF_013214815.1 Gilvibacter sp. | reverse complement strand
CTCCGGACTTTACGGTGGTGCCGTTGCAAACCCAATCAACATCTTGACCAAGATGATTGCCTCATTGCATGATGAGAACAATCACATCACCATTCCAGGTTTTTATGATAAAGTAGAGGAACTCACTGCTGCAGAGCGTACCAAGATGGCGGAAGCTCCTTTTGATCTGCAGGCTTATCAAGATGCTTTAGATATTGATTCTGTTTACGGCGAAGCGGGTTATTCTACCAACGAACGCAATTCCATCCGTCCAACCTTAGATGTGAATGGAATTTGGGGAGGTTATACCGGAGAAGGGGCCAAAACGGTAATTGCTTCTAAGGCTTATGCAAAGATCTCCATGCGCTTAGTGCCTAACCAAGATTGGCATGAGATCACTGAACTCTTTAAAAAGCACTTTGAATCCATCGCTCCTGCGGGCGTTCGTGTGGAAGTACATCCACATCACGGAGGGCAAGGTTATGTTACACCAATAGACTTCCCAGGCTACAAGGCTGCAGAAAAAGCTTATGAGTCTACTTTTGGAAAGACACCAATTCCGCAACGCAGCGGGGGTAGTATCCCAATTGTATCCCTCTTTGAAGAAGAATTAAAAAGCAAAACAATACTAATGGGCTTTGGATTGGACAGCGATGCCATTCACTCACCAAACGAACATTTTGGGATCTGGAATTACCTAAAAGGTATTGAGACCATTCCGCAGTTCTATCACTTTTACGCACAAAATCACAACAATTAAACCTCATAAAATCAACGATTATGCAATTCAATAAAACCTATGTAATCGCAGTGCTTTTGACCCTTTTTACAGGACTTACCGCAAATGCGCAATTAGGAGACACCAATCAAAAGAAAACCTTTAACCTCACCATTGCCCAAGACGGCAAAGAGATCGTAATGGCTTGTCGTTCCGGATGTGCTTGGGAGACCTTAAGTTTTGAAAGCCCAAGACGCGGACTTTCTGTTACCGTGGATCAGTTCGGAATGAAAGGGGATCGTCAAACAGCGAGTAACCCAGATGAACTTTCTGAATTCTCATTCAGCATTGCTAAAGTACGCGGAGAATATAAACTGGTAGGTTTAGAAGGAACCGCTTGGGAGACCTTGACCTTTACCCTGCCCGAAGACAATTCCAAAGCAATATTGAGTACCGGTGGTGTACGCGTCAAATAAACCGTTTTAATGCTTTTTTCTTTCCAACCCCATGATGAGTGGTCGCAGACCCAAAAATGGGCTTTTCGCTTTGTAGCACTCTACAGCTGGCTGTACATTTTAATGATGTTTGGCGGCAGCAGACTGCTAAAACCATTAACTATATGGCTTGGCCGTGATATCCTCGGCATTGAAGGACGTTATGAATTCTTTGCTACAGGTAGCGGAGACACCACCATGGCATATGCCGGCCTTTTTGCCCAATTGATCTTGGTGATCTCAGGTACAATTCTGTGGTCGGTACTGGATCGGAAAAGGCGTTCTTACAATGCCGCCTTTTATTGGTTAACTGTGATCTTGCGAATCTTTTTGGTATTCTTCATGTTTACCTATGGCTTTGCCAAAATCTACAAGTCGCAGTTTGCAGGACCTTCATTACTCAGACTCTTACAACCCATTGGGGATATGTCTCCTATGGGACTCGCCTGGACCTATATGGCCCAAAGTGAAGGCTTCAATATGTTTACCGGTTTTATGGAAGTCTTGGGCGGTTTGTTGTTGATTCCTAAACGCACCCAAGCCCTTGGAGGCATTGTGGTCTTTGGAGTCATGTTGCAGATCTTTATGATGAATATGTTCTACGACATTCCCGTGAAACTATTCTCTGCCCATTTGATGCTTTTTGGTTTGCTGATCTTTGCTGCGGATTGGAAACGCTTTAGTCATGTCTTCATCAAAAACAAACCTACGGAGGCTGTTGAATATTACAAACCCACCAAAGACCCAGTCTACCACACCGTAATGATGTGGTTTAAAGTTGCCGGTGTTGCCATCCTCTTTGCATTGATGGGCTATCAAGGCTATAATGCGGAACACAGCTTTGGCGACAAACGTCCTAAACCGCAATACTATGGAATTTGGGAAGCGGAAGAATTTATCAAGAATGGGGATACGATAGCACCGCTAATTACGCGATCGGACCGTTGGCGTTATTGGGTGATTGATCGCAAAGGCTATGCAGCGGTAAAAATGATGAATGACAGTGCCAGGCGCTTCAATTTTATTGTGGATTCAACCGGTTTTGGTCTTACCATGCGCTCCCGATCTGACACCCTTACGGAACCAAATTTTACCATTACCCAAACCGACTCCGTCCAACTGATCTTAAAAGGAGTTTTGGATCAAGACAGTCTACAGATTCGATTGCGCGCTAGAGATCTTTCACAGATTAGACTCATCAATCGCGGTTTCCATTGGATCAACGAGACTCCGTATAATCGTTAATTGAGATTCTTCTAGGGTAATTTTCCTGCATTGATGTTAATTTTTTCTTTCTACAGTTGTAGAATTAAAATTTTATTCTACATTTGTAGAGAACAAATATTCTAGCGACTATGTCCTTATCCAAATCAGAAGAACAACTCATGCACCTTTTATGGGAACAAGAAAAGGCCTATATGAATGATCTCATTGCGGCCTATCCAGATCCCAAACCGGCGCAAACTACAATTGCGACCTTGTTAAAGCGCATGCGAGACAAAGGATTTGTGGATTACACACAAGAAGGACGGGCTAGACAATACTACCCTTTGGTGGAAAAGCAATCTTACTTTTCCAAGCAAATGAAAGGCATGATCCAGAATTTCTTTGATAATTCTGCTACTCAATTCGCCTCTTTCTTTGCCAAGGAAACAGACCTGAGCAAAGAAGAATTAGAATCTTTGAGAAAATTGATCGATCGCGAAATCAAAAACAAATAGTCATGGAATTCTACGCATTGAAAACGGCAGCCTGTTGGGCAATTCTCTACGGCTTTTACAAATTGGTCTTGGAGCGTGAAAGCATGCATCACTTAAAACGCTGGTATTTGTTGGGCGGATTGGCCCTAGGCGCTATCATTCCTTTGATCACTTTTACCTCTTATGTATTGGTAGACGGAGAAGCGGTCATCTATATGGTTCGCGGGGAAGAAGGTGCTGCCCTCGGCCAGCAATCCTTTTGGCAGAGTCTGGACTACAGCAAGATCTTATGGACTGTTTATTGGGTCGGATTTGGACTCTTTGCAATCCGTTTTTTGTGGAACCTCAGCAAACTGATCCGCAGTATTTTGGCGCATCCTAAATCGGCAAAAAGGCCTCTGTTCTTTGTTCTTTTAGGACGTCCAGTACAACCGCATACCTGTTGTCAACAAAAAACGCTTTACTGCCCAAGCCATCCCAGAAGAAGTGCTCCTGCACGAGCAAGCGCATGCCGAGCAACTGCACAGTGTAGACGTATTGCTGGCGGAACTCATGCAAGTGGTCTTTTGGTTCAATCCTCTGGTCTATTTGATCAAACACAGCATTTTTCTCAATCACGAATTCTTGGCGGATCAGGCCGTTTTAAAGACCGGCGTCCCCAAGAGTCAATATCAAAATACTTTACTGGCCTATTTGAATCCTCGGACCTGTCCGGAGCTGGCCAGTGCCATTAATTATTCATCTATCAAAAAACGATTCACACTCATGAAAAATTCATCATCAAAAAAGACCCAATGGGCCAAAGGCCTATTGCTGCTCCCTTTGTTGGCGGTCTTGCTGTACAGCTTTAGCAGTACTAACGAGGTAATGATTGAAGAGGAAATTCCTTATCAGCAAGACAACGTAAATACACAATCAAACGACAAGGAACAAACAAACATTTACACTCTTGAACAAGTAAAAACAAATGGTAACGCTAAATTTTATCCAGCATCTAATCAAGAATATCTCGCTGTAAAACATCCGACTTTTCAAGATTTTAAACGTTGGCAAGATGCAAGCTATTACGGACTTTGGATAGATGGAAAAAGAGTACCAAATGCTAGAATTTTAGAATATCATCCTGATGACCTTCCTTATTTTTCTGAAAGCAAATTGATGAAAAACGCAAAAAACTATGGTAAGCATCATGTACAAGTCAATGTCATGTCCAATTCTTATTGGCAAGACCAAAAGGGAATTGGCTTTGTAACCGAACAAATGAAAGAGTTTCTTATTGATCAGGCTGTAAACGGTGATAAGGAATTGCAAATCAGCATTCAAGGAAGCAGCGTTTATGTCAATGGTGTGAAGACTTCGATTAAGAAGTTCAAATCAGTTGTAAATGAAGCTACCAAAAATTGGAGTAGATCTGATTTCAATAATGTAGATCTGGAACTTATGATCAAAAACCCAGATCAGGACTTTATCAATAAGCTCAATGACATCTTTAAGGAGACTGACGTTTACAAGGCTGATCCAAGTAAATTCCCTTACGGGATCAATCCGCCTCCGCCACCACCACCACCTGCGCCACCGGCACCCGTTGTGGAAGAGGTTGAAATTGAAATTAGAGATGCCCAGAACGTTCAATACGTAATCGTAGAAAAAGAGGAAATAGAAGAAGTTGAAAAAGAACTTGAAGAGATCATTGAGGTTGAAAACGTGCAAACCAAGGTGAAGCGCAAAGCTTATATCAACGGAGGTGATCCGGATGAAGAGGTAATCATCATTGAAGTAGTTGAAGATCCAGATTCTTTAACTCCTCCACCGCCACCACCGCCAAAAGAACCTATTGAAGCCATCAAGGATCTGATCCAACAAGGTGCAACCTTCTATTTAGACGGCAAAAAGATCAGCACAAGCCAAGCACTCGAACTTGTTAAGCTCGATAAGATCAACTATATCGATGTGGAAAAGGTAGACAACAATCCACCTAAAGTGCTCATGAAGCAATAAAGAACATCCACTGATGAATGAAAGCCCCGACAATTCGGGGCTTTTTAATACCTTATTATGTAACAAATAGGGGTAAATCGCGTTCTAATATTCTCGGATGCAGCTCTGTACTGAATCCGAAAACATTAATTCATCAATCATGTTACAATCTTTTTTCATCTTCTGCTCGGGAGCGGATACGGACATCCTCGACCAATGTTCTCCCGGAGAACGCACCAAGTATGCCGGGATAGGCGCCACTGTTTTCTTTACTGCTGTTATGGCTGCCATTGCAGCTACCTATGCCCTATTCACAGTTTTTGATAGCTATCCAGTAGCTATTGCCTTTGGGCTGGTTTGGGGATTGCTGATCTTCAATTTGGATCGATTCATTGTATCCACCATTAAAAAGCGAGGGAAATTTTGGGACGAACTGGTGCAGGCCACTCCGAGACTTCTTTTAGCAGTGATCATTGCCATTGTGATTGCCAAGCCTTTAGAGTTGAAGATCTTTGAGAAGGAGATCAATCAGGTCTTATTGGAGGAGAAGAATCAAATGACCTTAGACAATCAGGGGCAGATCGCTTTACAGTATCAGCCTAAAATTGCCGAACTCAACGGGCAAATAGAAAGCCTTAAGCAAGAAGTTGTAGACAAAGAGACCAGCGTCAATGCGCTTTATGAGACCTATATCGCCGAGGCGGAAGGGCGGGCAGGTACCGAACTGGTTGGTAAAGGTCCGGTTTATAAAGAGAAACGTGAAAAACACGATGCAGAACTGGCCGCTTTGACGGAACTCAGAACCGCAAATGCTGCAAAAATAGCTCGCCTAGAAACAGAGATTGCCGAACTACAAACACAATACGACGACAAGGTAGTAGAAACTCAGCCGGTCATTGAAGGCTTTGACGGTTTAATGGCGCGAGTAAATGCTTTGGATAAACTCCCTTGGTTGCCATCCTTCTTTATCTTTTTGCTCTTTTTGGCGGTGGAAACCTCTCCAATTTTTGCAAAGCTACTTTCTCCAAGAGGTCCTTATGATCACAAACTGGAAGAGCAAGAAGGAGCTATTGCTTCTTGGGCGGCGCAACAAAAACAGCAGCGCAATATTTTGGTAGATACGGATCTGCAGCTCAATAACCGAGTTTATGAAGATATTGCGGAAGAACAAGAAGCTTACGATTATAAACGAAAAAAGGCCCGCGAACTTATGCAGTTGCAGGCCGATGCTTTCTTTGAAAAACAAAAAAGGTTGTTGTAGTTCGGTTTCACCTAAAAACCAGATCAAACCATACTAAATTTGTCTTTTTCTGCAGGGTTTACTGCCGAATTAGTGAGCATATCCAAATATTTAGAACAAACATTCTTTAAGGATAAGGCCTTAGCCGTTTTTAGGTTTTGTTGCGTTAAATTGATGCGGTATTGATTATCAATGCTTAGCACCTTAAGGTTAAGTTTAAGCGATTTTGGATCGTCTAAATCATAGTAAAGCGGCTTGTAACCGAGTCTAGAAATGTGCTTCTGTAAGCCGCTGTGCTTAGCCATAAGAGTAATTTTACCTCGACTGCTTACCTGGTGCAATTGCTCTTCAACTATCCTTCCCTGTAATTTTGGAAGTACCACGATATCACTTTTTCTATAGAATAGCAGGCGCTCTTCTCCATTTATGTATCGATGGATTCGCACAAAACTGCTGAGTTTATTACGCTGTCTTGAAGCCAGTAAAGGGCCATTTACTTCGCGATCCTGTTTGGCCAAAATATCGAGTCTTATTGGAAAGTGCATTTCTTTTCTCAAATCAGTTACAGCCTCAATGATTCGATCAATGGACCCATCTGTTTCTGAGCTCACTTCTGCAATGACCTTTATTTCGCTTAGATTTTGTTTAAATACACCCGGAGTAACGGGAACGGTATTACCCTTTGGAATAAATATCACCTTTTTATCTGGCCGAACTAAGCCCAATTGATTAACGCTTACCTCTTCTGAAACGGTAACCATAAAACGATTAAGCAGCAGTTTGGTCAGATTGAGATTCAACTGCTTCTTTAGACCAAAAAATCCTTTTAAAATACCTGTGGTTTTGGCCTCATTTGTCATTTGATCTTCATTTAAAGAAACAATAACAGGCACTCCAGTAAAGTGAGATGCTGAGGTACAAAGGCTGTAAAAAGCTGGGATTGCCTTCTGTGCAAAATGCTTCATATCCAAATGAAACAATACGGCATCCGGAGCTTGTTTTTTCAATACTCGACTTACTGCAATGGCATTTTTGAATTGCTTGGGTTTCCAACAAGGAATTATTTGAGTACGACATTTGTCCCCTTCAGACTTTAAGACACAAGCTTTTTGAGTTTTATTGGTAAGCACCAACAAGTCGGTGATACGAGCATCCTTCCGAAAATAATGTACTAACTGATTTTCATAAGTGCAAGGCGCATCATCTGAAAGAATAAAATCTGTAATTATTGCCAGTTTCATTTTATAAGATTTTCAAATTTTATCGCGCTTTAGAAGCAACTTCTTATTACTGAAGTCCTGAAAAATTGATCAGCTCTTATTAGTCTAATTTTCCAGGGGGATAGACTCCAGTAATATGAAGTGCCATGCTGATTCGATCAGCTGTGGTAAAGCCAGGCTTAAGTGCTGGCAAGACTTAAGGGGTGTGATGGATACGGTCTTAATGCTGTTGCGTTATGGAATTAAAACCACCTCGGTCAGTACATCTAAGTTAAACTGCGACCCAACTTATGGATGTTTCTACTCGATTCATTGACCAACCTTGAATCCAGAGAATCTTGGGTTGGATTTCTCATACATCACCAAATCACCGAGATGGAATTAATCTTTATGCGGATAGAACGTGCATTTGCTCTGTGTGGCGAAATGCTCCGTGTATCTTATGATTCTTTAAACCGCGAATTGTGCATTTTTTATTACGCATTGCTGCCTGAGAAAACAGTTGTTTGAACATCAAGGCTGCTGAAATATCTACTGTGTCGAGTTTTTTCAGTGAAATGATCAATTCGTTTTCTAAGTGCAGTTTTAGATTGAAAAAGCGTCCAAGTTCAAATACTTGATCTGCAGTTAAACTTCCGTTTAATTCGTAAATTTTATTCTGTTTGTTAATTTGTAGTGCCATGATAGATATGGGATTTTTTAATTCGTTTATACTTCTTATTAGTATCTCGATGTGTAAACGAATAGGTAGTTTTTAACTATTTTTTTTTGTTTTTGTTTGATACAAAGGTGCAGATAAACAGAAACTGAAAATTTAAATTTCGTTGAATGGTCTAAACCTAGCGACGAATGCTAATTTTTGCTCGATTAGCAAATCAGCAGTTCATTACATTTAAAATCAAACATTTAAAAACAAGGAAATCCCTATCTGCTGTACGAAAGCCTGATGGAATGCGGCGGATTGAATAAAAAGAGGGGGAGAGAAAAATGGGGGTAATTGGGTACTAAAGCAAATTGAGACGCTTCATCAACTCGGGGCGATTGGATCTGCTGATAGGAATAACATCGCGCTCTATAAGCACGCTATTATCCTCTATATCCACAATTTTTGTGAAGTTGATAACATAACTGCGATGCACTTTGATAAACTGAGACTGCGGTAATTTGTCTTCAATCTTTTTTAAAGTAGAGTGAACCGTATAGTTCTTATCATGTGTTTTAATCAGGATATAATCACCCTTGGCCTCAATTAAAAAAATCTGATCAAACGCAATTTTAATCAGGCGTCTATCAATATTGATATACAATTCCTTTCCTTGATTTGCAGATAAATCTTTTTGAGCTACCGGAGCAGGAGCGTTGCTTTTCTCAGGCTGCTTTTTAAGCTTCTCTACCATTTTTAAGAATCGAGGTAGCGTTACTGGCTTAACCAGATAATCTTTAATACGGGGATATTCAAAGGCTTCTATGGCGAATTTAGGATCACTGGTTGTTAGAATAACCTGCAAGTCTTTAGTCACTGTATCCAGAAAATCAAATCCAGAGAATGTGGGCATATGAATATCTAAAAAGATGACATCTACCTCATTCTTATTAATGTATTTGATCGCCTCGATAGCATTGTCAAATTGCGCCACAACTTCGATATCATCGGTCTGTTGACATAACTGGTCGATTATCGCCCGAGCCATTGTCTCATCGTCAATAATAATACTCTTCATACGAATTTAGTTGCTTTTTAAGAACTCATCAATCTGTTTGAGTACAACGGCAAAGGCATCGGTATGTTGATAATCTTCAATTTTTAGGGCTTCCTCATGGGCTATAGCCAACGCTCGGCCTTGTACTAAGCCTAAAATACTAATTTTATGCTTAAGCTTATGTACTATTGCGGCAGCTTTTATAGAATCTTTTTCTTCAATTAGCGAAAAATAACGCTCGGCCTCCCCGGGAAATTCTTGAGCAATAATCCCAAGAAACTGAGCAATTACATCTGGTTGGCCATCGGCTATTTGATTTAAGTAGTCTAAGTTAGGTTGTTCCATAACAATCAAATTTTTATTTAGGGTGTGTGAAATAAAAAGTCGCTCCATGCCCTTCTTGGCTCTCCAAGCGGAGCTGTCCTCCGTGATCCTCTACTATACGACTGACTATAGCTAATCCAATTCCACTTTTGGTAGAATCCGCATCTAGCTTTTGAAAAACTTGAAAGACTTTCTGTTGGTAGGCCTCCGCAATACCGGGGCCATTGTCTTTGATATAAAACTCATAAAAATTGCCCAAGTCTGTTGCTCCAATCGTTATGAGATCTCCAGAAGTCTTTTGCATGGCAGATATCGCATTGTCTATGAGGTTCTGAAACAGTTGAGACATTCGGAGTTTATCCGCTCGAATCTCCGGCAACTTGTTGACCTTGATCTCGAACGAATCGGGAATCTGAATTAATGCAAGCACCTCGTCAATCAGTTCATTCAAATTCACTTTCGACATATTCTCCTGTGTTTCTCTCAATTTGGAATACCTCAAAATTCCAGCGATTAGACCGTCCATTTTCTGCAAACTAGAATATATATGAGGCATATGAGCCATTGCATTCTGAGGTTGATCGTTTTCTAAATCATCCTGCATCCATTGCACTAGAGAGTGAATGTTGCGCAAAGGAGATTTAAGATCGTGAGAAACCACGTGTGCGTAATCATTGAGGTCTTTATTATTGCGCTCCAATCGCTTGAGAAGTCGCTTTTGTTCTTCAAAATCAGAAGAAGCCAATAAAGCGACCCCAAATTTTCGAATCACCGGTTCAAGTTGACGCAATTCAGATTCTTTCCATGGTTCCTTTTTAGGACTATGCACAATAAGAACACTTCTATTGGCCATTGGAAAAGCCACGATAAAACCACCCTTCACAGGTACTGGGCAAATATCGCTTACTTGCTTATCTACAGGAATACAGACCGGTTTATTCTCTTTCAAAAAATCCCGGATGAACGCGAGGGTTACTTCTTCTTTGGGTTTATACGGTGCGGGAATCGCATATCGGAGTCTTACGTTGGTATTTTGAAGTTGAACGATCCATCCAGCTTTAAGCATTTTACGACTTAAAAAAACCTTTAAGAATTGGTCGCAATTTTTGTTGTAGTTCAAGGACTTTCCAATAGCCATTGAAAGTTCATACAAGCCAAATATTGTCTGTACCGTTTTGCTTGACATTTCTATTCAAAAAGCCCCACTACTGTGGTTTTATTGAAAAATTCGATGAATCCTTCTCCAAAGGATGATATTTCTCCTAAAGTCAAGGCACCACGCAAAGTGGGTTTAATTCCTTTTTCTTCGAGAGCCATATTGACGGCACTTACTTCTTTCTCAAAGTGATCATCCAAAAACAGTACACGAGAAATACAATCTATAATTATAGCCGCAGCTGGCGAATTCACTTGATCTGCCGCTTCTTTAGCGGCCTGTTTTGCGGCCTCAATGAGTTGATCATTCTTTCCTTTCAAAATATCCAAAAAGGTGTTTTCTGGCACTTCACCAACACAGATCAAGTGACCCTGATCATTTACTGCAATAGGATCTCGCACAACACATTCAGAGCCTTCTCTCACCATCCCAAAAGGATATCCCTTGGAAATATCAAAAAAGGGCTTATCGTCAAAAGAATATTCGCAATCTGCCTCGACAATTTCTCGATAGGTTTCAAAGGCCGGCTGCCAATTGATCTCTTCGACCACATTGGCATTTGTCTTGGTTGCAATAAAGGGTCCACCTAATTTCTCCCAGCCGTGCTTTACACCGAGATAAGTGGTTTTTTTAAGTAAACAATATACAGCTGCATCTTGTAAAAAACCATCTCTGCTGAACAAGCAAGGTGCTTGCTGTAGGCTTAGGCTTCCGGCTCCGCCACCAAAATAGCGGATCTCACTGCCGTAACTGCGATAGAGTTCGGAAAGAAAACCAGAAATACCAGATGCCAATCCGTCTACAAAAGTGAATACACAAAAATCACTGTCAAGTGCCACAGGATGTTTTTCCAATTCATAGGATCCAGAGGCAAGTCCTTCAACTACATGAATCTGCTGCAAGCCTGTTAGGACAGTTACAATAACGCCCTCGTCCAATAATTCTCCATCATAGATCAACTTTGGAAAAATCCCACCAATATACTGGGCACTAGTTCCATTGAGGTCTTGAATCAAACCAGGGATATCTAACTGAGTATTCTCTGCCACCTTAATAACAAACAGAGTATCTGTACTCACCTTTGCTTCAATCGCAGTTAAGATGGCGGCGCTTGTCGGTTCTTTAAATATCATTTTTTCTTGCTCAATGTAAAATAAAAAGAGGTGCCTTCATCCGCAGTACTCTCTAGCCAGATCTCTCCGTGATGAACCTCCACTACTTTCTTAGCTAAGGCTAATCCCAATCCACTTGACTCTCCATCTGGATTAAGTGATTGAAAAATCTTAAATATTTTTTCGTGGTATTCAGGAAGTATTCCCATGCCGTTATCACTTACTTTAAATTCAAAGAAGGTGTCTTTATCTTGACAGCTAACGTTGACAAACCCAAGGGGTTTATCGTTGTACTTTACTGCGTTAACAACTAAATTTTGAAACAACTGTTGCAGCATTACACGATTGCCCGAGACAGTTGGGAGTTTAGACGAAATCTGCATTTCTATATGATCTGGAACAAAGATCAGATCCAATATTTCTTGTAGGAGCTCATGAGTATCAACTGGGGTAAATTCTTCTGCAACACGATCAACAGAAGCGTATTCCAAAACATTGGAGATGAGTTCCTCCATTTTTGTAATTGTCGCTTCTAGCAACACAAAATGTTCTTTGGATTCATGCGGCAACTGTTCAAAATTGTCTTCCTTGATCCATTCGGCCAAAGCGCTGATACTTCTTAAGGGTGATTTCAAATCATGAGAAACCATATGGGCGTATTCACTGAGTTCACGGTTGGATAATTCCAATTGTTCCAAGAGTTTAGTGTTACGCGCTTCACTCTCTCGACGTGCATTTTCATCCATCGCTGATCGCAGTTGCAAAGCCACTAAATTAGATACCGCACGTACAGATTTAAGCTGATTTTTGGAGAAATAGGAAGCCTGACGATGTTCAGCATCAATAACACCCAGTACTTGATCATCTACGGCAATGGGCACGGTAAGCTCTGACAAACGCTTAGCGTCGTCGGTAATATACCTGGAATCTTCCTGGGTATTGTCAATGAGCTCTGACTTTCCAGTTTGGGCTACAGTTCCGACAATTCCAGTTCCAACTGGTATGATCAAAGGATTGATGATTGCTCCTTTTTCATCAAGTTTGGCGCCCACGGCTGATATTTGTTGTAGGTACTTTTGTTCGGGCATTTTTAGATACACCACACAGTCATCCGTCTTTAAAAACGTGGATACCTTTTCTGCTAAAATGGCCCCAATCTCTCTAAAACTGGTTTTTCCGAGAATTTCTTGAGACACTTCAGAAATAAAGGATAGCGTGGTGGATTTGTTTAGTTGTTCCGTTATATCGCGAACAATTCCTTGTGCAGCAATAGGATTTTTGTGGTTATCTAAAACCACTGAAGCATTTATCTGAACCCATCGAACCCCAAGTTCACGCGTAAGAACGCGCGCTTGGTAATTCGTAAAATAGCCTTTTTCCCTGAGCGAATTGAAAGATTCCATGGCATACACCTCGTCTTCCGGATAAATTAAGCTGGACACGTTAACCTGCTCCTTTTCAAGGTTTATCCCGAAAAGTTGGTTTGCCGCCTCATTCATCCGCAGGATATTTCCCTGCAGATCCATGACCACATAAGCGTCAACGATATTCTCAAAAATTCCTTGAAGCTCGGAGCTCTTTTCACCCAAGAGAAACTCCAGTTTCTCATTAGCAGCATGAAGTTCCTGGGTACGCTCATAGAGCTCTGCCGCCTTATCTTCGAGTATCTTTTCAGCTTGCTTGCGCGCCGCTTTCTCCCGTTCAATCTTTCTGAGGAGGAGTTTATTCTCGTTGTTATCCATCAGTTGAAATTACGAATTTTACCTCAGAGCCGTCTTCTTTAAGCATATCCATGGTAATCGTAGCTTCCTGATTGAAGTATTTGAATGTTTGTTCCATTAGACCCAGACCAAAGTTGTACATAGCTCTTGAAGAGCTATAAACCATCACTAATTTATTGCCAGTCTTTTCAATAATATCAAAAGTTGGCAACTGGGCATCGGGGTATATTTTACGAACCTCTACGTGAATGTGATTTTCTATAGAGGCCAGCATTTCTAAAGGATCTTTATACGTCGTTAGAAAAGAAGGGTATTCACGCTCAATCACTTTGTAAAAATGCTCTGCAAATACGCGTTGCAAAGTTCCTATATCAATACTGGTCTTTGCGCTCAAATGCGTTAACAGTTGAAGCATTTCGCCAAATTCATAAGTTCCAACGGCGGTATAAATTCCACCGGAGGGTAAATCGGATTGATCAATGATATGGCCTACCGTTTCTAGACCAAACTTTTCCTCGACCAATTCCAATAATTCCGTAAATATAATTCCTTTCATAAGTATGTTTTAAGCCACTACAGGTTTCACTATTTCATTGTGTTCCCAATAGGTAAGTAGTGCTCCTAATCGGTCCACATAATCTTGATACTGTAAAGGCTTAAGCACATAACCAGCCACGCCTATCTCGTAACAAGAGAATAAGTCTTTTTCATTACTTGAAGTGGTTAAAACCACTGTCGGTAAGAATTTCATGCGATCATCTGCTTTTAATATCGCTAAAAATTCCAAACCATTCAAGCGCGGCATGTTAAGATCTAAAAAAATTAAATCTGGAAGTCTAGAGGTCTCATTGAGATAAGACAAAGCTTCTTCTCCGTTGTTTACCGGAATCACTTTGTGCGTTGCTCCGAGCTTTTTGAAGGCTCGCTGCAGCTTCATGATCTCAATCTGATCATCTTCTAATAAAAGGATTTCTAATGTTTTCATAGGATATACGGGGTTTTGTTCGGCAAAAATGCCAAAAATTCACGATTTGCGATTTTATGTTTAGATGAAAGTGCGTATAAGTGTCGACGAATGACATTTTAGTGTAGTTAAGACGGTTTAAATTGCCGATAAGTGTCGACGAATGGTAATTTTGGGGCGTTGAATGGTAAAATTACAACGAAATCGATTGTTAAATAGTATGGCCATTGCGCATTTCTATTCCAATATAATTCCAAAAGAAACGAGTTTATGTACCTTTATTTCTGCAAAATTTGTCCCCCATGACTCCAGCTGCATTAACAAAATTGCACAAGACGCTTAGTAGTAAATACAATCTAGAAGGCAGCCTAAAACTGCTTTACGGAGAATTCACTTTAAACTATAAATTAACCACAAATGCAGGCCAAAATTACTTGGTCAAAATTGGTCCAACAGATCTAAAACAAGATACGGCTCCAGTTGAGCAACCTTTACTCCAATACCTATCTAATCAAAAATTAAAGGTTCCCAAAGTCATTCCAACACAAAATGGCGCATTATTCACCGCTCTGCATATTGATGATCAAAAGCGATCCTTACGAGTCATTTCTTGGATAGACGGAAAACTGTGGTCTGAGATCAATCCGCATGCGGAAAATTTAAGGGAGCAACTTGGGCAACTCACCGGTCAATTGCTCACTGCGCTTAATTCCTACGAGGCAACACAGGAAAGTTTGAACCCCTCTTGGGAATTGAATACTTCACAGTGGACAGAAACGCATCTAGACTTATTTGATTCCGTAGAACAAAAACTCCTTGAATTCTTTATTGATCGATTCAAATCAGAATCTACTGCCTATGAGACTTTAAGAAAGCAGTGGATTCATAATGACCTGAACGACAATAACATACTTGTGGCTGCGGATGGAAGCCAAATCAATGGAATTATTGATTTTGGCGATGCCAGTTACAGTCAAAGCATTAACGAGGTTGCTGTCTGCGGAGCTTATTTGATCAGTGGATTTCCAGATCCTCTGGACGCACTGACCCCATTTCTCAAAGGTATTCAAGAGGTCTTCCCACTACAGGAAGCGGAACTTGCACATCTTTACACCCTTATTGGGATGCGCTTGGTTTTGAGCGCGGTTCATGGCAAGCGCAATGCAATAGCTCAACCAGAAAACACCTATTTACAGGTCAGTCAAAAGCCGGTATGGGAAAGTTTAAAACTTTGGAGGCAAATACATCCGCGCTTTGCACATTTCAGTTTTAGAAAAGCCTGTGGCTATCCAGCGCATCCAAAAACCACTGCTTTTAAACAGTGGGCCAACGCACATCAGGCAGATTTTAACACTGTATTTCCTACCACAACTTTTAAAAAGGCTTTGCATCTAGATTTAAGCGTTTCTAGCCTATGGATTGGGACCCAGGCTGAGTTTAATGACTTAGAGCTGTTTGAATTCAAAATTGATCAGCTTCAAAAACAGCACCCTGAGCAAATCATTGCCGGTGGTTATCAAGAGCCTCGGCCGCTCTACACAGATCCCGCTTACGACACTGTCGGCAACTGTGGCGCTCAAAGCAGAACAGTGCATTTGGGAGTCGATTTTTGGCTGCCTGCACAGACGCCCGTCCACACCCTTCATAAAGGAGAAGTCGTCATTGCAGTAAATGATCAAGGCAATAAGGAATACGGTGGTTTGGTGGTCTTAAAGCATCAAGAAGCTGGTTTAGATTTCTATACCCTTTATGGGCATTTGATCCCAGAAACGGCCTTGACCCACCAATTGGGCGACATCATTGAGGCTGGTGGATTGGTCGGTCAATTAGGAGCAGCTCATGAAAACGGGAGTTGGTCACCACACCTGCATTATCAATTCATGCTAGATCTTTTAGATTATACAGAGGATTTCCCCGGGGTTTGCTACGCACATCAGCGGGAGATCTGGCAAGATCTATGCCCTGATCCCAATTTGTTTTTCAAAGATCCAGCGCTAGAACCTCAGACCGAATTAAGTCCGAATCAAATCCAACAAAAACGCAAAAAGAGCTTAGGACAAGGCATGAGTCTTTCTTATCAAGAGCCGCTGCATATTGTTAGAGGACAAGGTGTATATCTGGTGGATTCTTGGGGTCGCAAGTATATTGACACGGTGAACAATGTGGCTCATGTGGGTCACGAACATCCTCATGTGGTTAAAACGGCACAAGAGCAGATTGCCGCACTAAACACCAACACCCGCTATTTACACAAGAACGTGGTGGAATTTGCCGAAGCCTTTTTAAAGACCTTTCCAGACAAATTAAGCGTGGTGCACTTTGTGAATTCGGGCAGTGAGGCAAACGAGCTAGCTGTGCGTATGGCTGAAGCAGTAACCGGCTCTAGGCATATGTTGGTGTCTGAAAGTGGATACCACGGCAATACCCGAACTTGTGTGGACCTGAGCCATTATAAATTTGACCGTAAAGGTGGATATGCGCCTCCTGAGACCACTCACGTCTTTGACCGACCCGACACCTTTAGAGGAAAACATAGAGGTCTAAATGCAGCGGCAGATTACCTCAAGGATTTGCAAAAGCAAATACAAAGTCTGCAAGAGCGAGACATCAAAATAGGCGGGCTCTTGTTGGAATCCGTTTTGAGTTGTGGGGGACAAATTCCATTGCCTGAGGGCTATTTGCCTGAAGTTTATAAGCTAGTCAGAGCTGCTGGTGGTATTTGTATTGCTGATGAAGTTCAGGTAGGTATGGGCAGAATGGGAGACAGCTTTTGGGGCTTTGAGCAGTACGGAGTTGTCCCAGACATTGTCACCATTGGAAAACCCATAGGTAATGGACATCCGTTGGCTGCTGTGGTATGTACTGCGGAGGTGGCTGAAGCTTTTAACAACGGGATGGAGTTCTTCAACACCTTTGGCGGAAACCCGGTATCTGCGGCTGTCGGCAAAGCGGTTTTAGAGGTTATTCAAGACGAAAAGCTCATGGACAATGCACGCGAGACAGGTCAATTTTTAGTAGACAGACTGAAAGCACTACAAGAACGATTCCCGATCATTGCAGACGTACGAGGGAAAGGTTTCTTTTTAGGGTTTGAGCTCTGTGATGCCGATCGAAATCCACTAACAGAACAAGCCAAATACCTGGCCAACCGTATGAAGTACTTTGGCTTTTTATTGTCTGTAGATGGCCCAGACGATAATGTGATCAAGATCAAACCGCCCATGGTATTCAACCGTCACAACGCAGAACAACTTTTACACTATTTTACTCAAGTATTAACCGAAGATAAAATGCAACACTATGAAGCTTAAGCAACTCATCGCAGTAATTGGCTTACTCCTTTTGAGCCAACAGCAGTTTGCTCAATCGCAGCAAGAAAAAGACAAAACGGCTATTTTAAAAGTAATGGCAGATCAATCCAAAGCATGGTCCAGTCATGACTTGGAAGGTTTTATGGAAGGTTATTGGAAGAGCGATTCCCTTAAATTCTATGGCAGCGGCGGCTTGGTGAAAGGGTGGCAAGCTACCTTAGAGCGCTATCAAAAAAGTTATCCGACGGCTGAGCATACCGGAGTATTGAAGTTTACCATTGATGATGTGAGCCCTGCGGGAACTGATTCCTATACCGTTATGGGCAGGTTCTATCTTTCGCGAGATGTTGGTGATGCCAATGGGGTATTTCTAGTGGTTTTTAGAAAGATCAACGGGCAGTGGAAGATCGTTGCCGATATGTCTTGTTAAATGACTCCAACGATTCGCAAAGCCACTTATGATGATCTAAAGATGTTGCAAGAGTTCAAAATGGGACTCATTGCTGCGGAGTTACCTATGGATCCGACCATCCGTCCGGATACAACTAGTTATTACACCTTCAAACCCTTAATTGATGGCCCTAACTCCACACTTCTAGTGGCAACTATAGATGAGGAGATCGTTGCCTCTGGCTATGCTAAAATTCTGGAAGATAGGAAGTATCTAAAGCATACTCACTACGGCTATTTGGGCTTTATGTTTGTTCCAGAAAAGCACCGCGGCAATGGTTATAATGGTTTAGTGACAGAGGCCTTGATCGATTGGTGCAAACAGCAAGGTATCACAGAGATCCGTCTGGATGTTTATGATGTCAATGAAGCTGCCATAAAAGCCTATAAAAAATCAGGCTTTAAAGCGCATTTGATCAATATGCGTTACGATCCTTAGAATTTCCTATCGGGATTAAAGGGACTCAAATCCATGGAAGTGGGTTTGTCTGAGAGCAACTCTGCGATCAACTTCCCGGTAGCTGGTCCCATACTCCATCCCATCATGGCATGACCCGTTGCAATGGCGAGATTACCAAACTTAGCTGTGCGACCAATATAGGCCATTCCATCGGGAGAAACCGGACGCAATCCGCAAGCCGCTTCCTTTTTCTCTACATCGGTAATATGTACTCCTGGATAGTATTTCGTTGCTGCCGCAGCGATGGCGTTGACCCGTTCCGGTCTAATTTTATGATTGATTCCAGCGATTTCCATAGTTCCTGCAAAACGCGTAAAACCGTGCATAGGCGTTACGGCTACCTTGGATTCACAAAGAATGGCTGGCATATTGATTCCGAGATCTTGGGTAGAATTGATGCGGTAGCCTTTACCAGCTTCCAAAAGCATGGGGATACCTAAACTACGAACCAATTGCGCACTCCAACTACCAGAGGCCAATACTACCTCAACGGGTTGATATTCACCTTGGTCAGTAATGACCTTTTGTATCTTTTGGCCATTGGTTTCCAAACGCTCTACAGCCTCTTGCGCTTGAATCTTTACGCCCATCTGTGGCAAGCGCTGCTTGAGTTCTGCCATTAGTTGATTGGGTGTAGTGTGGCCATCGCATCCAAAATGAACCCCGCCAATGGTGTCAATTTTTACATCGGGTTCCATGGCAATGATCTCCTCTCGGGTTACGGGTGCGACCTCCAATCCTTCTTTGGCAGCCAGATCGGCCACGGCCAATTCCGCATCTAACATCTTTTGGGTTTGACACAACATGATCAAACCTTTTCGTTCCAATTGAAACTGAAAATCTTCCTTTGCTTTTAGTTCCGGGAACAATTCTCTACTCAGCAGATTGATGTCGCGGATCGCGCGTACAGATCGATCTACATTTGCCTGCGAACACGATCGATTAAAAGCCAGCGTCCACTTGATAAAATTAGCCTCTAAACGCGGTTTGATATACAAAGGACTTGCCGAATTGAACATCCACTTCAGCCCCTTTTTCATGACTCCTGGAGCAGCCAAAGGGATAATATGACTCGGGGTCAAATAACCTGCGTTGACATAGGAGGCTCCGTGATCCATTGCTGACTTATCGATCACGCGGACCTCGTGGCCTTCTTGTTTTAAATAGTAGGCACAGCAAAGGCCTACAATTCCTCCTCCAATTACCAGAACTTCTTTACTCATATTACTTGAAATCCATGTGCATAGGGATCATCCTCTGGGTCAATGCTGATGGTATTCTGACCGTATACCTTAGCCCAGCCTTGAATTTGAGGCAGTATAGCCTCAAATTCACCAACCGTGGTAGTCCCAATTATTTTACAATTAAAGGTAGAGCCAATAAAGCTCTCGTTTATAAATTCTTCTTGCTCTTTCAATTTGCCTTGAGCGTGCAATTGTGCCAAACGTGCAGAGGATCCCGTTCCACAGGGAGATCGGTCTATGGCCTTATCGCCATAAAAAACTGCATTGCGCCCGTGCGAAGTCTCGTGAAGGGTTGCTCCTGTCCATTGCATATGCGAGATCCCGTTGATGTTTGGATCCTCGGGATGAACAAACGTATTCGGATACTTTTCATTGAGGCGTTTGCGAACCACTTGGGAATAGGCAATGATCTGTCCGGCGGTAAAATCTTGCAAGCCACTAAAGTTCTCTTGCGGATCAACTATAGCGTAGAAATTCCCACCGTATGCCACATCAACCTTGAGCGTTCCTAGATCAGGACAATCAATGGTAAGTCCTTCCGCAGCGAGAAAACTCGGCACGTTTTGAATTTGAACCCACTTGACCTTGTCACCTTCCTGAAGATAATTGACCTTGACCAAACCTGCTGGCGTTTCTAACCGCAATTGCCCCGGGTTCTTAGGTTGAATCAAGCCTGCTTCAATGGCAATGGTCACTGTCCCGATCGTACCGTGGCCACACATGGGCAAACAACCCGAGGTCTCAATAAAAAGCACGCCGCAATCGTTCTGAGGATCTGCAGACGGGTATAAAAAACTACCACTCATCATATCATGACCGCGCGGTTCAAACATCAATCCTCTTCTGATCCAATCAAACTCCTCTAAAAAGTGCAATCGCTTTTCAGCCATGGTTGCTCCCTTCAGCTCAGGATGACCAGTGGTGACCACCCGAACCCGATTCCCGCAGGTATGCCCGTCAATGCACTTAAAAACGTGATTATTCTTTGTTGCGCTCAATGTAGCTGTTGATTCGTTGTTCTAGAATATCCAAGGTCACTGTACCTTGTCCTAAGATCACCTCATGAAAATCACGGATGTCAAAATCTGCTCCCAATTCCTCCTCCGCCTTTTTACGAAGTTCTCTGATCTTTAGTTCTCCAATTTTATAAGACAAAGCTTGTCCTGGCCAAGAGATGTACCTGTCAGTTTCTGTATTGACCTCATGAATGGAAAGCGCGGTATTGCTCGCCATATATTCCACAACCTCATCACGGGTCCAACCTAGAGCATGGATCCCTGTGTCTACTACCAAACGACAAGCGCGCCACATTTCATAGGTGAGCTGACCGAATTCCTCATAGGGCGTGGTATACATGCCCATCTCTGCCGCTAAATATTCTGAATACAATCCCCAACCCTCTCCGTAAGCAGACAGGTAAAGGTTTTTTCTAAACTGCGGAATACTATCACCCAACTCATTATTCAAGGCGCCTTGCAAATGATGTCCGGGAACAGCTTCATGTACCGTTAGGGCTGGCAAGGTGTATAGGGTTCGGCTGGGTAAATCGTAGGTGTTGACCCAGTAATAACCAGGATCTGCGCTGTTTTTGGAAGTCCCGACATAACGACCTCCTGTGTATTTTGGAGCGATGGCATCTGGTACGGGAGCGACTCCGTAAGGCTTTCTTGGCAAGGTTTTGAAAAACCTCGGCAATTGCTCATCAGCGCGTTTGGCCATGTCCCGAGCGATCATTAAAAGCTCCTTGGGAGTCTTGGCATAAAACTGCGGATCAGTCCGAAGGAAACGTAAAAAATCGGCAAAAGTACCATTGAAGTTTAACTCCTCAATGATCTCTTGCATGCGTGCTTTGATACGAGCTACCTCGGCCAGTCCAATTTCATGAATGTCTTGTGCCGTATACTGCTCAGAAGTCGTGTAAAAGTTAATCCGATCTTGATATTGCTCTGCACCTCCTGGAACACTGGAAACACCAATATCTTGACGAGCGTTTGGATAATACTCCTCTTCAAAGAACTGCTTGATTCTCATAAACTGCGGAATCACGTTTTTGGAAACGGCTTCCTGTGCAGCCACTAAAACCGAGTCTTTTTGAGCCTCTGTTAAACTGGAAGGCAGTTGTTTAAATGGAGAATAGAAAAAACTGTCTTTAAAATCCAAAACGATGTGGTCATCATAGGTGGATTCATATCCTTCAAAGATCACTGCGGCCTGCACTTGCCCAGTCGCAATGCCTTCTCTGAGGTTGGCGAAATGCTGGTCAACATAGTCTGGAATGGCATTGAGCACATGCAAATAGTTGATCACCGCTGCGTAGCTATTTAGTGGTCTTACGCGATAATTCAAGTTCAAATGAAAACCAGAATCTGATAGTAAAGGATTCAAATAGCGCTTAAAATCGTTAAAGGCCACGTCGTCTTTCAAAACAAAGGTCAGTAGCTCTTTGGAGATCTTTTCGGAATCGCTAAGTCCTGTGGTATCTAGCTTTGCGAGTTGAGTGAGCAAAGAATCGGCAAAATCAGCCTCCTTTTGATACCGCTCTGGTGTATACAGTCCTAGGCGGTATTTCTTTTTGTCGTAACTATCAAAACCTTCATGGGCGGCGATGAGCGCCTCTAATTTCTCCGAATTACTCAAAGAGGTATCGGAACAGCTCGCCAAAAAGGCAAATGCAATTGCACTTAGTGCAACTAAGCTTTTTCTAAAGTCCATCTTTAGTCCATTTATTATTTACCAGACGACGAATCCCCAAAGGATTTGCGTCTTGCAGCTCTTGTGGCAATTGCGTATCAGGCCAATCTTGAAAACTAAATGGCCGCACCCAGCGCTTGATACTGTGAATTCCGACGGCAGAAAAACGAGAATCCGTTGAAGCCGGATAAGGTCCACCATGCAACATAGACGGACACACCTCCACTCCAGTAGGCACCCCGTTGAAGATCAATCGGCCCACTCGGTTTTGCATGGCATCAACTAAATCCTGTTGCCCGCTTAAGTCGTTTTGAGTGGCGAGAATGGTTCCGGTCAACTGTCCTTCAAGATTTTTGATAATTGCCAATAGCTCTTCTTTGGTTGCGCAACTCACCAACAGAGAATACGGACCAAACACTTCGTGATGAAGTTTGTCGTTCGCTAAAAATTCAGCGCCACTTACCCGAAGAACCATTGGGCTGGCATAATTAGCAGTCTCTACAACTGCTTCTGCAACTACCGTTTTAGTTCCCGCCTGAGCATCGGCCTGTTGTTTGCCGTGATCAAAGGCTTTTTTGATCTTCGGATGCAGCATACACTGTGGAGCAATATCTTCAAAGGCCTGTTGCAGGTGATGTTCAAAAACCTCAAATTCTTCAGAAGCAATTCCTAAGATCAACCCCGGATTAGTACAGAATTGCCCTGTACCCAAATTAATAGAACCCGCATATTTCTGAGCCCAGCCCAAAGCGTCTTCCACCAAGGCAGAAGGCAAAGCGACCACAGGATTGATACTACCCATTTCAGCAAAGACAGGAATGGGTTCTTCTCTAGACGCTGCAAGATCGTACAAGGCACGTCCGCCTTTAATACTTCCTGTAAATCCAACAGCTTTAATTCCAGGATGAGATACCAATTGCGTACCTACTTCTATACCACTGCTGTTTAGGTTGGAAAAAATACCTGGGTGCATCCCAACCTGCTTTACAGCAGTACTGATGGCTTGAGCCACCAACTCTCCCGTACCCGCATGCATAGGGTGAGACTTGACAATGACCGGACAACCTGCCGCAAATGCTGCTGCGGTATCTCCTCCTGCTGTAGAATAAGCCAATGGAAAATTACTCGCCCCAAAGACCGCCAACGGATCTAAGGGTATGTTGATTTTACGCAGATCGGGTTTGGGTGCTGGAGGTCGATTGGGAGCTCCAGTATCGATATTGGCTTCTACCCAAGATCCATCGGCCACTAAATCAGCAAAGGTTCTTAGTTGAAAGACTGTGCGCCCCCGTTCCCCTTGAGCA
>NZ_JABSPU010000044.1 GCF_013214815.1 Gilvibacter sp. | reverse complement strand
CCAATATCCATAGCTCAAGACAGAGATATCACAACAATAGAAGGGCTTTCAGAAGATGGGTCTCATCCAGTTCAAGAAGCGTGGAAAGAGATTGGTGTGCCTCAGTGTGGATACCGTCAATCAGGACAGATAATGACGGCATCTGCTTTTCTAAAACAAAACCCAAATCCAAGCAGAAAGGAAATTCGGGAGGCCATGCATTCCAGTATTTGTAGATGTGCATCCTATAATAGAATAGAAAAAGCAGTAGCATTGGCTGCGAAGAATTTATAAAGAACAAACTCAAAGTAACCATGAAACCTCAAAAAAAATCAATATAACTCAGTAGAAGGAATTTTTTGCGAACTTCCGTTTTAGCCAGTGGTGGAATGCTAATTGGGTTCAACCTTTTTCATGCATGTACATCAGAAGCTAAACCACCAGTAGATATTTCTAAACTCAACTTTAACGACTTCAATGCCTTTATCAAAATTTCTGACGAAGGTCTTGTCACCATATTTTCACCAAATCCAGAAATCGGTCAAGGAGTAAAAACCTCCATGCCCATGATCATTGCAGAAGAGTTGGATGTGCCTTGGGAAAAGGTTCATGTGGCTCAAGGGGTTTTGGATACTAAGAATTATCAGCGCCAAGTAGCTGGAGGTAGTCAGTCTATTCGCTTTGGATGGGATGCTCTCAGACAAACTGGAGCAACCGCCAAGCAGATGCTTATCAATGCAGCTGCGGCCCAATGGGGTGTTGATGCTTCCACTTGCAGCGCAAGTCAAGGAGTGATCACCAATGCCAACGGAGACAGCTTACATTACGGTCAGGTTGTGAATCAGGCTGCTTCTCTGGAGGTGCCTGAGAATGTGGCCCTCAAGGAAACCAAAGACTACACCATTATCGGAACCGATACGCGTAATGTTGATATCGATGAGATCATTACTGGAAAGCCGCTCTTTGGTTTGGACTATACGGCCGAGGGAATGGTTTATGCCTCAGTAATGCGTCCACCCGCTTTTGGGAATACCTTGGAGAGCTTTGACGATGCCGATGCCCGTGCTGTTGCTGGGGTTATCGATGTGGTCAGTTACGACAATAAAATCGCCGTTTTGGCCAACAATACTTGGGCGGCCATGCAAGGCAAAAAGGCCCTTAAGGCTATTTGGAAGGCAGATGGTACCTTAGAGAGTACTGCGGATCACGACAGGATTCTCAATGAAATTTTAGATGGAAACTCTTTTGATACGCGTAGAGAAGACGGAGATGTTGCAGCTGCCTTTGCCGCTGCGGATGAGGTGGTAGAACGCACTTATGAATCCCCCTTCTTGCCGCACAATTGTATGGAACCTATGAACTTCTATGCGAATGTGACTGCAGATCGAATCCATTTGGTTGGACCAATACAAACTCCAGCGGGAACCGCTGCACGTGTAGCACAATTGCTAGATCGCAATGCAGAAGAGGTTCATTTAGAGATGACCCGTATGGGTGGTGGTTTTGGCCGTCGACTCTACGGAGACTTTGTTATGGATGCCGCGCAGATCTCCAATTTGGCTCAAAAGCCAGTGAAGGTGGTTTACAGCAGAGAAGATGATATGACTGCAGGTATTTACCGACCGGCCATTAAATATCGCATCGCCGCTTCATTGAAAGACGGTGAGATCACCGGTTATCATTTGAAGGAGGCTGCGATCAACTCCAATATGTATGGCTTGATCCCTCACTTCTTCCCAGCTGGGGCTATTTCGAATTACAAAGTAGATACGGCCAATTACCAGAGTAATATCACCATTGGGGCTTGGAGAGCTCCCTATACGAACTTCTTGGCCTTTGCAGAGCAAACCTTCTTTGATGAGATAGCAGGAAAACTGGGTAAAGACGCCGTTCAAATGCGCTTAGATCTTTTGGAGAATGTAAAAGACAATACGGATGAGAACATTCAGTACTCGGGTAAACGTATGCAAGACACCATTAAGCTAGCTGCAGATAAAGGCGGATGGGGTAATGCCCCAGAAGGTGTTTATCAAGGTTTTTCTGCCTATTACAGTCACAATACGCATGTTGCAGAACTGGCTGAGGTAGAGATTGAAAACGGCTACCCGGTCGTTAAACGCGTTACGGTTGCAGTAGACTGCGGTATTGTGGTGAATCCTTTGGGAGCCAAGAACCAAATTGAAGGTGGTGTCATTGACGGAATAGGTCACGCCATGTATGGCGATTTTGGCTTCGAAAATGGACGACCAACCTCTAAGAATTACGACACTTACCGTTTGATTCGAATGAAAGAGACGCCGCAAGTAGACACCTATTTTGTGGACAATGGCTTATCACCAACAGGACTGGGAGAGCCAGCTTTACCACCAGCAGGGGCAGCAATTGCCAATGCCATTCACGCAGCCACAGGCCAACGTTTGATGAAACAACCATTTGTCAATGATTTGGAACCTGCCAAAATGAAAGAGGTGATCGGTTTTACCGTGCCACTTCCTGGCCAAATGGAGAACTGCTAAAGGCCGTATTTGTCCTTTAGCCTTTGATAAGCATCTGGTGTATCTAAGTCCTCATAGTCTTTTTTAACGCTATAAGAGGCGAGCTTTATCCCCTCGAGTTTAAAGAGTTGTTTGGCGCCCAGATCGCCATCCAATTGGCTAAGCTGTGCAAATAGAGAATGTTTAAAAATTGCAGGAACTCCTTGTGTGTTTAGGTATTGTGTACAGACAATTTCTGCTTCACTGCTGGTAAATGTTTCTAGGAGACCGTTAAGGTCATCAGCAGTAATTGTGGGCATGTCCGCCAGTAAAACAAGCACCCCTTTTATAGCCTGATCCATCAGGGTTTTGATTCCAAAAGCTAAGGAATTGCCCATGCCGCGTTCCCACTGGGGATTTTGAGCTATTTGTATTCCAAATTTTTCTGTGATTTTCTCAAGGGCGCTGTGCTGTGCGCCACTAACCAAGACTATTTGCTTAGGGCTAAGCGTCTTGGCTTTTTTAATGATGCATTCAAGCACCGTAGTGTCTCCCCAAGACAAAAGCATTTTGGGAGAACCCATTCGGCTGGATTTTCCAGCAGCTAAAATCAGTATGGAGATTTCTGAACTCAACTAGTCGTGAATGCCACTTTTCTTGTTCTTGAGTGATTGTGGCTCCTGTCCACGCATAACCGCCAAGATCTCCGCAATAATGGAAATGCCTATTTCATAAGCGGTTTCAGCTCCGATATTGATCCCAGCAGGTCCGTGAAGCATTTCAATGAATTCTGGAGCTACTTCGGGATAATGTTCCAAAAGGCCATCAAAGAGCTTTTCCCGGCGTTTTTTTGGGCCTAGCAATCCGATATAAGCGGCCGGGCTGTCAATGAGTGCTCCTAAGTATTTGAGGTCTTTAGAGAAACTGTGAGTCATAAGCACTACCGCAGTTCTATCATCTATTTGGGTTGGAGTTATTTGCTCCGGATTTAAATGATAAAAATTAGTTGCTCCCGGAAAATTCTGAAGGGATTTATGATCGTCTAAAGGTGCTATTATTTCAACACGAAACCCAACTGCTGCTGCAAGTTGCGTCAAGGCCACGGCATCGTGTTCAGACCCAATGATAGTCAGTCGAATACTCGGAGTAATGGTCTGGGTAAAAGTCTCTTCGCTTGCTAGATCAAAAGGCGCTCCATGTACGGCTAGTTTTGCTTCATCACTGAAATTAAAGACTGATTGCGCCTGATTTTGCAAGCCTTCAGCGTTGCTAAAATTGCTGGTGATTTTAAAAGATTCACGCGAATGATCTTGAGCCTTTAAAGCGTTAAGTATTTGCTGTGGATCAGTAACAGGTTCTATCAGAATATACAAAAGACCTTCACATCCCAAACGGTAGCGGCCATCGTAATGCATCATCTTTGGTGTCCCAGTTTTGAAGACTTCATCAGCTTGTCTGAGTATGTCCTTTTCCACACAGCCACCACTAACAGCACCAAACATTTCGCCATCTTCAAGGATAAGCATGCGCACCCCTGGTCTACGATAAGAAGAGCCTTCCAAAGCAACCACAGAGGCTAAAACTGATTTTTTATCTGCCTGTGCGGCTTCTGTGGCCTTATTGAAAATGTGAATTAACTCGTGAAGCATAGCTAAAAATAAGGATTCGTTCGTGTTCTGGAACTCTAAGTAAGTTAAAACCTTCTAAATCCCAACAGTTTTGTTTCTGACCTCCTGATTTAACGACTATTATCGTTATATTTGAGTGGATATAACGCTACATGGTAACGGTTTCAGAAGCCATACAACTCATAACCAACAACGTAAAATCATCGGCCACAATTAAGAGAAGCCCCATAAGTGGTGCCTTGAATTGTGTACTGGTTGAGGACGTATTTAGCCCGATCAGCATGCCGCCTTTTAGGCAATCTGCTATGGATGGTTACGCTATTTGTTCCCATGACAATATGGAATATACTGTTGTTGGAGAGGTAGCAGCCGGTTCTGGAAGTAATCCTCATTTAAACCCAGGTGAAGCCGTCCGAATCTTTACAGGAGCACCTGTACCCGATACGGCAGATCGCGTGGTAATTCAAGAAAAGGTCCAACGTCAAGACAATAGTATTCTTTTGGAAGAGCCCTTTAGACTGGGTGCCAATATTCGTCCGGTTGGAGAACAACTCTATAAAGGAGATACAGTTATGGCAGCTGGTATGCGCATAACTCCCGCGGGCATAGGTTTATTGGCGGGGGTTGGTGTTTCTGAAGTTGCTGTAGCAACAAAACCTCGAGTAGCCATTGTGGTTACTGGAGATGAACTTAAGGCTGCAGGGGAATCCTTGGAGCACGGACAGATTTACGAAAGCAATGGTGCTATGTTGGCAGCTGTGCTAAGCGACAAAGGATATAAAGATTCTGAGGTTTTAAAAGCTGAGGATGATTTAGTGGTATTGACAAATACATTACAGCGGGCCCTATCAGGAGCCGATGTGGTGTTAGTTTCCGGCGGAATATCAGTGGGAGATTATGATTTTGTCAAGACCGCATTGAACGATTTAGGTGTTGAGCAGGTGTTTTATAAAGTAAGACAGAAGCCTGGAAAACCTTTGTTGTTCGGTAAAAAAGAGCAGAAACTGGTATTTGCGCTCCCCGGAAATCCAGCCTCAGCACTAAGCTGTTTTTACGTTTATGTGCTTCTGGCTTTGCGGTTATGGGAAGGAGACAAGCAGGCTTCCACCAGATTCCAGTTTGCCAAAATAGAATCAAATTACCACAAAAAAGGAGACAGGGCACAGTTCTTAAAAGCAAAGACGGGCATAGACAACACTGTTGCAATTCTGGATGGACAAGCTTCTTCCATGCTGCAAAGTTTTGCTGCCGCAGACGCTTTAGTTTTTTTAGATGAGGAGGTTTCCCGCATTGAACAAGAATCCCTGGTTCCTTACTTAAACATTCTGTAATGGAACTAACTTTAAAGTACTTCGGGAGAATTGCTGAGCTAACTGGCAAGACCGAAGAGATCCGATCCGCAGCGGTAGAGACCGTTGACGAACTGGATTCTGTATTGCGCCGGGAATACCCTGGGCTTTCCATGGCTACTTATAGTATTGCTGTGGATCATGAGATCGTGAAGCCTTCATTCCCATTAAAATCAAAGGTTGAGGTAGCCTTACTGCCTCCTTTTTCAGGCGGATGATCATGGAACGCTACCAACGACAAATACAATTAGAAGATATTGGCCTAGAAGGCCAACAAGCCTTGGCAAACGCTAAGGTCTTGGTTGTTGGTGCCGGTGGACTAGGCAGCCCGGTGTTGCAGTATTTAGCAGCCTCTGGAGTCGGTTTTCTAGGTGTGGCTGATATGGACACCGTGGCACTCTCAAATTTACATAGGCAATTGCTGTATACTACTGCGGATGTGGGTAAGCCAAAGGTCCAAGCGGCTCAAGAACGCCTAGAATCTCTCAACCCAGATGTAGAAATCAACGTTTATCCAGAAGGAGTTCACACAGCAAACATCATGGAGATGATCGCGCCCTATGATTTGATCATTGACGGCACGGATAATTTTAGTGCGCGTTATTTGATCAATGATGCTTGTGTAAAAAGTGATAAAGCGTGGATTTATGGAGCGCTTTTTAAACACCAAGGTCAGTTTGCTTTGTTCAACCACAGAGGCGGCCCATGTTATCGTTGTTTATATCCCAAACCTCCAGCGGCTGGTGAGGTTGCAGGCTGCAATGTACTAGGAGTACTCGGGACGGTTGCGGGTATCATTGGATTGCAGATGGCTCATTTAGCCTTGCAAACGATCATTTGGCCTGAGGAGGTGCCCAATCAGTCTGTATTTTACGTGAATCAACAGAATTTTTCTGTGCAACACCTCAAGATGGACAAGAATCAAAGCCTCTGTGATAATGTACAGTCAGATTCTTGGGAATTGCCGCAGAACAATGCCATAACAAATTGTGAGACGCCACCCAATACGGTGAGTTTGAAAGAGGCCTTGCTATTGGATCAAGCCTTGTTTTTGGATGTTCGAGATACTGAAGAACAACCCAAGATTGCAGCTGTGGATCTGCAAATTCCAGTAAAGGAACTGGAACAACGTTTGAAAGAACTAGATAAAGAAAAAACATATATCGCTTTTTGTAAAAGCGGTCAAAGGGCCAAGGCCGCCGCAACTCTTTTAAAAGCGCATGATTTTGAGGCAGTCTATGCCTTAAGTGCCAGTGCACAACATTTAAAAAACGCTATCGAAAACGAAAATTCAACAACTAATGAAGTCTATTAAAAATGTATTCAGAGAAGGGCCAATAAGCCCCGAATTTATAGCCGATTCCATTGCTAAACATCAAGTAAAGACCGGCATTGGGGCGCACAATATCTTTTTGGGTCAGGTACGAGCCGATCAGGCGGGTGATTCTGCCGTGGGAGCTATAGAATACACGGCCTACGCAGAAATGGCCAATAAGGTAATGCACGAGATTCGTGAGCGAACCTTTGAAGAATTTGATGTCACCTGTATGCATATATACCACAGTCTGGGTACTGTAAAAACTGGAGAGGTTTGTCTTTTTGTTTTTGTCTCTGCACCACACCGCAGAGTTACTTTTAGGGCCTTAGAATACGTTGTGGAAGCCATCAAAGCAGAGGCTCCCATTTTTGGAAAAGAAATTTTGGAGAACGAATCTCATAAATGGAAAGTCAATAATTAATCTATGGTAGATATAACCCATAAGGGCATAACACTGCGTACGGCAGTAGCTCAGGCAATTGTAAGAGTTGGCTCCGAAGAAACCTTGACAGCGATCAAAGAAGATCGTGTGCCAAAAGGCAATGTCTTGGCGATGGCAAAAGCTGCCGGCTTTTTAGGAGTTAAAAAAACTCCTGCACTCTTGCCGGATTGCCATCCGCTACCCATTGAGTATACCGCGGTTGAATATGAATTCAAAGAGTTCGAGCTGCATATTCATATGACTGTTAAAACGCTCTACAAGACCGGTGTTGAGGTTGAAGCCATGCACGGTGCTAGTGTGGTAGCATTGACCATTTATGATATGTTGAAGCCTATTGACAAGGCGGTGAGCATACATGAGATTAAATTATTGAAAAAGACAGGAGGTAAATCCAGCAATAACAAGCGTTTGTCTCGTAAGATCAAAGCAGCGGTGGTGGTTTGTTCCGACAGTATTTCTCGTGGTGAAAAGGAAGACAGAGCCGGAAAAACCATTGAGGCAGAATTGAGACAACACGGCCTGGAAGAAATTGATTATCAAATCATTCCTGATGAAGCAGATCAGATCAAAACGGTTTTGGATCGGTCATTGAATTCTGGCACTCAATTGATAATCTATACTGGAGGAACAGGGCTTTCGCCAAGAGATGTTACTCCAGATACCTTAGCGCCACTTATAGAACGAAGAATTCCTGGTATGGAAGAAGCAATTCGTTCCTATGGTCAAAATCGTACACCTTATGCTATGTTATCACGCTCTTTGGTGGGAACCATTGGTAAATCTTTGGTGATGGCGCTGCCAGGATCTACCAAAGGCGCCCAAGAGTCTATGCAAGCTGTTTTTCCCGCAGCCTTGCATTTGTTTAATGTCATGAGAGGAGAAAGAGAAGATTGATATGGATGCATTGACAGATAAGTTCGGAAGAAAACACTCTTATTTACGCATATCCTTAACGGAGCGTTGCAATTTGAGATGCACCTATTGTATGCCTGAGCACGGCGTGCCAGTAAGTCCATGGGGTAAACTCATGACTCCTGATGAGGTTTTTCAAATCGCTAAACGATTTGTGGAAATGGGCGTGAAAAAAATACGGTTAACAGGCGGCGAACCTTTGGTTCGAAAGGACTTCGGTGAGATCTTGGAGAAGTTGTCCACTTTGGATGTAGAACTTTCTCTTACCAGTAATGCCGTGATTGTTGATCGTTATATTGATCAGCTTAAGGCAGCTGGAGTAAAGACTTTGAATATCAGTCTGGATTCGCTGCATCCTACTAAATTCAAGACCATAACGCGTAGAGATAATTTTGAAAAGGTAAAACAGAATATTGACCTCTTGCTCCAAGAAGGTTTTAAGGTGAAGCTGAATTGCGTGCTGATAAAGAATTTTAATGATAACGAGATCATTGATTTTATTCGCTACACGCAAAACAATGCCATCACAGTACGTTTTATTGAGTTTATGCCTTTTGATGGCAACCGATGGGACAAAGGCAAACTCGTGACGCATCGGCAGATTCTCGATAAGGTCTTTAAAGAATGGTCTGCCACAGGCGTAGAACGTTTGGTAGATCAGGCACACGATACTTCAAGAAACTATAGAGTGCATGGATTTCAAGGTTCATTCGCTATAATCAGTACGGTGACCAATCCATTTTGCGACAGTTGTAATCGAATCCGACTCACTGCTAACGGAAGAATTAAGAATTGCCTGTTTTCCAACTCAGAAGTCGATCTGTTGACGACCTTCCGAGAAGGCGGCGATATAGCACCTTTAGTGGCTCAAGCTGTTCAATCCAAAGCAGCTATGCGCGGAGGGATGTCTACCCAAGAATCCTTCAGTGACCCGAAGAATTACAACCAAAACCGTAGCATGATCGCAATCGGCGGTTAATTTGTGTAGAATTCAATGAGTGCCTCAACGGCTAATTGCATGTGTTTTGGCAATTCAGTTTCTGGATACGGATGTTTCATACCAAACACGTGATCTGCTCCTGGGATAACTTTAAGTATACTCTTCGGATTCCAACTATGAAGGGCCTCAGCTTCCTTTAAGGTGACCGTTGGGTCCTCAGTGCCATGCAAGATTAGATGAGGGATATTGATCGCTCTAACGGCCTTGTGAATGGTCAGTCGATCTTCATGGGCAATAAAATCTGTGTAGAACTGATATTTATGAGGCAGAAGCTGTCCTGTTCTGCTGTTTTCAATATAAGTAATGCCCTTTTGCTGCCACTGTTTAAAATGCTCTGTACCTTCTAAAAAACGCGCGCGGTAATCACTTACAGATGCCAATGTCGCTACTTTGTCTATACGGGAATCTTGACCCGCAGTCAGGCTAACAATACCACCACCACGACTGTGTCCTAGTAAGCATAAGCATTGTTCTTCGCTTGAGAAATGATCAATCACCACTTGTAAATCGTCCATTTCAATGCTGTAGTTATTCTCAGAAAAGGCCTCGAGATCGGGAAAATCTATGGGCTGCTCTACCGTGCCACCATTGTGTGAGAAATTAAATCGGACAAAATCAAAACCTGCTTCAGTCAAGGCATTGGCCATAAGATGCCAACCGCCCCAATCCTTAAATCCTTTATATCCGTGACAAAAAATGATCAAGGCTTGCTTTTTAGCTCCTTGAGCTGGGTGAAAGTTTCCTATGATTGGCCTGCCATGATTGGCTTTAAGTTGAAAGGGTTGATTCATTTAAAGTTCTTTTTCGGTAAATGATATTTCTGTGTTAAAGATCTCCGTAAAGAGCTTAATGAGCTCTTTTTCAAAATGTTCTAAGGTTTCTAGGCTGAGTTGATTCTCCACGTGACGACTCGCTTGTGCTTTATAACCAAAACTCATGAAATCCTCAGACTGACTGCGGAAGGAGATGATCCCGGCACGATCGGTAACAATGCCAAACTGCAGTTTATACATCAAGGCGTACAACAAGACTTGGAAGGCTTTGCTGTATTTGTAATCAGTGATCAGTAAATCCCAATCAGACAGTTGCAGTTGTTTGGGTTCCACTTTCCCTGTTTTGTAATCGATAATGCGCAATTGTCCATCCAGTTTGTCCACACGGTCTGCGGTACCGCCCAGCTTGATGGGACCAATTTGAGGATGCTCAAAAACGACAGATAAGGGCATTTCTAGGGCAATCAACTCTATTTTGTGGTTTGCCGCCAGCAATGCGAGGTCACTTACAATGGCAAACTGAACATACTTTTGTGCCACTTCAAAGACAATGCGGTTCTTGCCAGTACTGAAGTGCTTTCCCAAATGCTTTAGACTCATCGCTGTGACAACTTGAGGCAATTGTGGTAGTAATTCCTTAAGTGCCCCTTCTTGAATTACACTTCCTTCTAAGGGTTTATAGAGTTGCTCAATAGATTCATGGACAATAGAACCCAAGGTATTTAGGGCAATGTCCTCTTCAAGGATGTCTGCAGGCCGTACCTTAAGCACTTTTTCTGAATAGAAATCTATGGGGTTTCTAATGTAGTTGATCAAGCTCGATGGACTGAATTGCTTTGCCGCCAATTCGTGGAGCTTTTGGATTACCTCGGGGGTTTTAGTCACTGATTTGAGCTGCACGGTTTGCGCCTTCATGTTTGAACTAATTATGCGTTCTTGTATGTGATGCATATCCGCATAAGTACGCAACTGTTTGATCAATCGACTCTCCTCTTTGGTGTTAAAGCCACTTCCCACCGCCGTATAGTACAAATCAATATGTTGGCTCCTGTGAAGCAGACGGTAAAAGTGATAGACAAATATGGCGTCCTTTTCAAAGGTAGACGGCAAACCGTACTGATACTTCATATCATTGGTGATATAAGACGGTGCCATACTGCCACTGGGCAAGTATCCTTCATTGACCGAGGTCATGATGACCCTTTTAAAATCAAGAGCGCGACTTTCCAGTACTCCCATGACCTGTAAGCCATCATAAGCATCTCCCTGGAAATCGATTTGCTCTTTGGAGGCCAGCTGCCTGAATATATTCCGAAGCGATTCTAAGGAACTAATAGAGCCATAGCGCTCTTGCATATTCTTTAACTGTACACAGACCTCCACGAGCTTATTGGCAGCAGTTCTGTGTATATCGTTAGCCGTGAGCCTTAGCAAGCTGATCAAGTCCTCTAAGCGTGTAATTGCGGCTACAGGATCCGCAGGCCATGGATCAAACATGAATTGTAGAACCTTGCGGTCATCATCGCTTCCATTTTTCAGGAGCTCATCTGGGCTTATACTAATCTGATTAGTGCTGATCATGCTCTGCATGAGCGCAGTAGGCTTCTTGATGACCAATTGGGTCACTGGATGTTCAAGCACCTTAAACAACAGCTTGTAATAATAGTTCTTGGGATAACGGATATGAAGCTCTAGAATCGCGAGCGTCCATAAGGTTAGAGGTTGATGCTTTAAACTCACGCCCATGGTCACATTAACCTTGTCTATGCTCTTGGGTAAGGAATTAAGCAGCGGTAATAGGAGTTGCTCATCTGCCAAAACAATGGCAGTATCCTTGAGTTCTGAAGCGGGAATCTCCTTCAAAGTATTTCCAATGTCTTTGACTTGATCTAATGGATTTGCCGCTTGAATCAATTTGATCTCCTTGGGACTGCTGTAGTTGTCATTGATGAATAAAGGTTGCTGGTTTTCATAGTAGCTCCACTCCTTAAAATACCGTCGCATGAATAGGGAAGCGCTGTGTGCGTGATCGTTGATGAAGTGCTTATCGGCATCCCAAAAAACAAAATGATTCCCTTGCGCTAAGAACTCCTGAAACAGGGATTGCTCAGCGTTGTTTAAGGCATTGAAGCCTAAGAATGCATGCGGACGTTCTCCTTGAGAATCCAAATAGAAGCTCAATTGTTCAACCGCCTCACGATATACCATGCCTTGATATCCCAAACCTTTTGCGCTCAAAGCTTCTTTAAGGTCGCTGTAATAGCCGGGTAGCTGATTCCAAAAGGACAGGTAGGCCTGAATAAGTTCCGACTGGCTTTCTTGAAAGGACCAATGATTGAGTTCCTGGATACTGGCCAAATAGGTGAAGAACGAATCCGAAGGAACCAGGTAGCGGTCTATTTCATTGAAGTCGGCCAGTAATATAGCAGCCCAGGAACTGAAGGTATCAAAGTCGTCTTTAGGTTGTTCCGGCTGTCTTTTGAGATAAACTTGATAGTATTCAAAGAGCAGCGGCAGCTCATCAACAATTTGAAGATCGGCGATCTCTTGAATGAATTGCTCGATTGGAATGATATCTGGAAGGAAGGAAGCAGTGTTTTGTTGCTTTTGAATGCATTGACGCAGAAAATTCCCAGCGCGGATACTGGGTACAATACAACGCAGTTGCGAAATATCGTCAACTTGATCTGTTAAATGATCCCAGCATTGGGCAATGAATGACTGCATTGTATAAAAATAAAAAACGCCCCCGATAACCGGAGGCGTTTTTTTATGTATTTAAGGGATTTCTTATTTCTGCAAAGAAATCTCTACACGTCTGTTTTCTTGACGTCCAACTCTAGTGTTGTTAGAAGCGATTGGACGAGACTCTCCGTATCCTACAGAGATCAAACGAGATCCTTCCATACCGATAGTAGTAAGGTAAGACTTCACAGAAGCAGCACGCTCTTCAGATAGCTTCTGGTTAGTAGTCTC
Organism: Gilvibacter sp.; assembly: GCF_013214815.1. Lineage (GTDB taxonomy): Bacteria > Bacteroidota > Bacteroidia > Flavobacteriales > Flavobacteriaceae > Gilvibacter. The sequence continues at coordinate 11,091 of NZ_JABSPU010000044.1, read as the reverse complement.
TCTACCTACACTGTCAGTGTGTCCTTCGATTACAAAAGTAGTCGTTGGGTATTCTTTCATGATGTCAACGATGTTTTGAAGAGTAGCGTAAGACTCTTGACGAATAGTAGACTTTCCAGTATCGAAAAGGATAGTTTTAGAGTACTCGTTCAAAGTGTTGATTACCTCAACAGTAACTTCTGGACATCCGTCGTTAGCAACAGTACCAGCAACATCAGGACAGTTATCGTCTTTGTCTAGTACACCGTCACCGTCAGAATCTGGCCAAGGGCATCCGTTGTTAGCAGCAGGACCTGCTTCGTTAGGACAGTTATCATCAGAATCTTTGATTCCGTCACCGTCAGCATCAGGACATCCTCCTAAAGACTTAAGACCAGCTACAGTAGGACAAGCATCGTCTGGATCAGCAATACCGTCACCGTCAGTATCAGGACAACCGTTGAATTCAGCTGCACCAGCTACGTCAGGACAAGCATCGTTACGATCTTCGATACCATCACCGTCAGAATCAGGACATCCGTTGAACTCAGGAAGACCTGGAGTTTCTGGACACTCATCGTCTTTGTCGTAGATACCATCACCGTCAGTGTCTTTTCCACCGAAAGTAAAGATCACACCAGCAGAGTGCTGGAAGTGACGAATTCCGTAAACATCTTCGAACGCATGCTTGTAAGTAGACTCAACGTTGATACCGAACTGCTCGCTCAACCAGAAACGTAGTCCAGCTCCGAAGTTCATAGTACCAAATCCGATGTCATCTACCCAAGTGTAACCACCACCAACTCCAATTACTGGATCTAGCCATCCACCTGGACCACCGATCACATCTTTGAAGCTGTAGCTAATACGACCGTCAGCAGCGTAGTAAGAAAGGTCTTCTACTCTGAAGTCACCAATTTTGTTGATACGGTTTACAGATCCTGAAGCGGTCAAAGTAAGACCAGAACCAACATAACGCCCAACAGAAACTTTAGAAACAACAGGAATAATGTTCCAGTGGTCGTTTACGTTGAAGAACTCTTGCAAAAAGTTTGCTTTAGTTTGAATTGGAGTTCTTCCCACGTCCTCAGTTCCAACTGGGAAAGTATCCACAGCGTTGAACTCGATGCTGAAAGCCCAAGGATTGTTTTCGTCTTGTGCATTCACAGTACTTAACCCTAGGACAAGCAAGGAAGCAACTAAAAATCTGCTAAGATGTTTCATATTAGAAAATTTAATTTTTTTAAGTGTTAATTGAAGCAAAAATATGTTGTTAAATTTTATTAACAAAAGCAAATCTACTAAAAATTTTGTAATAAGCTTTTATTATAGAGCCTAATTAGGTTTTTAGCCGATTACATTTAACTTTTTACCCACTTTTTTGAAGGCTTCAATCGCCTTGTCAAGATGCTCTTTTTCGTGGGCCGCTGATAGCTGTACTCGGATGCGTGCTTTTCCTTTTGGAACTACCGGATAAAAGAACCCAATTACATAGATTCCTTCTTCCAGTAAAAGGTCTGCCATTTGCTGAGACAATTTAGCGTCATAAAGCATTACCGGTACTATGGCAGAGTCTCCGTCAATGATATCAAAACCTGCATCCATCATACCTTTCTTAAAGTAGGCTGTATTGGATTCTAGCTTATCGCGCAGGCTGGTATCGTTAGAAAGCATATCGAATACCTTAATAGAGGCACCAACGATAGCTGGAGCCAAAGAATTGGAGAATAAATAAGGTCTTGAGCGTTGGCGCAGCATTTCAATGACCTCCTTTTTAGCCGTAGTATAACCTCCCATGGCTCCTCCCATGGCCTTTCCTAGCGTGCCAGTGATGATGTCAATACGACCCATCACCCCTTTTTCTTCTAAGGTCCCTCGGCCTGTCGGGCCAATGAAACCGGTAGCGTGGCATTCATCGATCATGACTAAGGCGTCGTACTTATCGGCCAGATCACAAATCTGATCTAACGGGGCTACTAGGCCATCCATAGAGAAAACACCATCAGTTACAATGATCTTGAATCGAGCGCCACCTTCATTGGCTGCGATGAGCTGCTTTTCAAGATCTTCCATATTGTTGTTCTCATAACGGTAGCGTGCGGCTTTGCACAAACGAACACCATCAATAATGGAAGCGTGGTTCAAGGAGTCCGAGATGATCGCGTCTTCTTTGGTCAAAAGTGGTTCAAACACTCCGCCATTGGCATCAAAGGCAGCAGCGTATAATATGGTGTCTTCTGTGCCGTAATATTCAGCGATCTTCTGCTCTAAGGTTTTATGTATGTCTTGGGTCCCACAGATGAATCGTACTGAAGACATCCCAAAACCATGAGTATCCATAGCGTCTTTAGCCGCTTGGATGACTTCTGGATGAGAAGAAAGGCCTAAGTAATTATTAGCACAAAAGTTCAACACGGTTTCTCCAGTGCTGATGCTTATTTCTGGTCCCTGAGGTGAGGTGATCACACGCTCCTTTTTAAAGAGACCAGCTTCTTGAATCGCTTCGAGCTCGTTTTGCAGATGCTGCTGTATTTTTCCGTACATGAGAAGGTTTTTTACAAAGGTATTCAATCCCTCAGCCAATTACCAAGTCTCGAGTTTTATTTCTTCTTGTACGTAGACGAGTATTTTTTTAAAGCTTATATAGCCGAGTTGTTCCAGAGCGATTTGATAACGGTCTAGCTGCTGTTTATAAGAAGAATCAGGACTTCCAAACTTATAATCAATGATGACCACGGTGTCATCATTAAAGACCAAACGATCTGGACGATGGATCTCACCGGTCTGATCAATTATTGCTGCTTCGTTCTTGGAATCTACGCCCACTTTAAAATAGGCACTGAGTTCTGGATGGCTGATCAACTGAGCCAGCAGGCTTTGATCTGCAGCCAATTGCTTTCTGGAATAGCGGGCTATAACTTCTAGTTTTTCAAACAATCGTGGCAGATCTTCTTCATTGTCTATTTGAGAAAGCCAAAGGTGAAGGCGATTCCCCCGTTCTTGGGCCATTCTATTGTCTTGCTGATATTTTTCTCGAGGACTCGCAATAAGGCGGATCTTGTTAGTTCCTTTATCTGTACTGATAAAAGGGGAAGCCAAATCAGGTTCAGCAAACTTCTTGGACTCCTTTTCCAATAAGGTTCCCCAATGGTAGTGGGTTTGCTCGCTTTCTTGTCGATGTTCGAGATAGCTGCGGAGCATGCCTCCGAAAGATCTCAGGTCGGCTTTGGAGCTGCTGCTTATTAGGTGCAACTGTTCTTCAGCACGGGTCAAGGCTACATACCAGACGTTGAGTTCATCAAATAAGCGCTGTTCCAGATAAGCCTCATAGGTTTGTGGGTCTTGAGCCTTAAGCGCTGTAATTGGCAGATGAAACTCTGTGAACCCCCAATAATCATCAGGGTTTACAGAATACCACAAGTGCTCGTTGCGTTTGTTGATCAATTCCGAATCGGTAAAAGGAATGATCACCACGGGAAATTCCAAGCCTTTGGATTTGTGTACCGTCATGAGTCGAATGGCATCCATATCCTCAGGGAATTGAAGACTGGCAGCATCTTCTTGTTTCTTCCAGTCTTCCAGAAAATGCGTGGTGGCATTGTTATTCTGTTGTTCAAAGCTACGGGCCAAGTCCAAGAAATGCCGTTCGTAGGCAGTAATTTGTCCTTCCAATTCAAAACACCTGATCAGATACTCCAAAGCTTCATACAAGCCCAGGCTGTTGAGGTGTTCCAAAGAGAAGTTGATCTTCAAACGCCCCAGGGTTTCAGTTAGGGCAGCAACACCAGTGCGGCTTACAGCTTCTAACCACAAATGGTCTTGTTCCTTTTCTGGATGTATTTCCAGGTAGTTCCACAAAAAATGCAGGCGCGTCTCAGGATCTTCGGCATTTTCCCTTAGTCTCAATCCACCTAAAAAGAACTGTACTACGCCAGATTCCTTTAGCAGCAGGCTGTCTGGAGAAACTACAGGATAATTTTCCTGCAAGGCTTGTGCTAATATCTTACTGTCGTCCTTCTTTCTGGTGAGCACACAAATGTCTTTCAAGCGATAGCCCTGTTCAAGACATTGATCAATTCGTGATTTTACCGCTTCAATATATTGAGGTTCGCTTTCTTCCCGTTTCGCTGCTTCAAAAAAGTCAATGCTCACGTAGCCGCCAATTTTATCACTGATCTCTTGTTCGGCCTGGTTGTTATAACAGTCGCGGTAGGGTCCAGCGGCTAGGTTGCCGCCTAAAAACTTGAAAAGACCATTGTTGAATTCAATGACCTTGCTGTAGGATCGCCAATTCTTCCCGAGTTCTTTTAGGGTCCCAGTGATAGCAAAGGGCGTCTGACCGGCACTCAAACTTAAGAACTGTTCGGGTAGACCACCCCGCCAGCGGTAAATGGATTGTTTTGCATCTCCCACAACCAATAAACTTCCTTGTTGTTGACTCTGATGCTGCTGAGACAAGGCATTGTCAATGAGTGGAATCAGGTTGTTCCACTGCATGGCCGAGGTATCCTGAAACTCATCGATATAGAAATGGCGGTAGCGTTCTCCTAGGCGTTCGTAAATAAAGGGTGCTGGTTGGGATTTAATCTCTTGATGTATGCGTCGATTGAATTCTGCGACCGTAACTAAATTCCGATCGTCTTTGATGGCCTGATATTCTCGCTGAATATAATTGAGCACGGTGAGCGGAATGATCTCACGATACAGGCGCCCATACCAATCTGCAGCTACGGCTTGTTCTCTGGCCTTATGAAAATGATCAATAAGGGCCTCTCGGATCTCATCTATTGCCGCTTTCACCCAATCTTCTTGGGTCTTGGTGTAAAAACTGTAGCTTTCAATATCAGTTTGCCATTTGGCTTCCCATTTTACGGCGACCCCAGTACGGAGCTTTTCCATAAAATTGGGATAGGTACCACGGCTAAAGTGAGTGGAATCTAAATTCCTGGAATGGATCAACTTTAGGACAGCGTCAGACTCTTTCACCACGTTTTTTTGGGCACTTTCCTTTTGCTTTTTCAGCAAATCGGTTAAAGCTTTAAAGTCTTCAGTTTGCTTTGTTTGCAATCGACTCAGGGCCTCAAAACTGTTCTCATTCAACAGAATTTTGGCCTTTTCTTGCAACTGCCTGGTAGGGTCCCAACTTCTGTCTTCTTCTGTGTTTTGCAAGGCAAAGTCTACTAGAGTTTGGGTTAGAAAAGCATCAGATCCAGTCTGTGATAAAACGGCTTCCACGGCTTCTTGTAATAGTAGATCGGCTTCTGTGGTTACTTCAAAATCTGATCGCAATCCTAGATCCTTAGCGAATGTTCTGAGCAGACGGTGATTAAAGCTGTCAATGGTTTCCACAGCAAAAGCCCCGTAGTTGTGGAGTAGATCTTTTAGCACCCGAGCGGATCGGACCGCGAGTTGATCGGGCTTAAGGTCGAGGCTGGCACTAACCTCATGCTGCATAGGCGTGAGCTTGTCGTCTTGCTGGTAGCCTGCAAAATGTACCAATTGCTCTAAGATTCTCGATTTCATCTCAGCAACTGCTTTATTGGTAAAGGTGATTGCCAAGAGGGATCGATAAGAATCAGAATGACTTCCTTTAAGGATTTGACAGAGGTAGCGCTTTACCAAAGCAAAGGTCTTTCCGCTCCCCGCAGAGGCGGCATAGACAATAAAAGGTAATTCGGCAGCTTTTGCTTTGATGGGTAAGGAATTGAGATGCACTTAAAATTAGGTATAAATCTAGATTATTCCCGCATAACAATCTTATAATATAGAAGCTTAATTGTCCCCCAGCTTATTCGTATCTTTATACCACTTAAAACAAGACGTTTAATATAAAACACAGAAATATGTCATTTGAACTACCAGCCTTACCATACGCTCACGATGCACTAGAACCGCACATCGACACGCGTACCATGGAAATCCACCACGGAAAGCATCACGCAGGATATACCAACAAGCTAAACGCAGCTGTTGAAGGAACTGATCTAGCCGGCAAGTCCATTGAAGATATTTTACAAAATCTAGACATGTCCAATGGCGCTGTGCGTAACAATGGAGGTGGCTTCTACAACCACCGCATGTTCTGGGAAGTAATGTCTCCAAACGGTGGAGGAAATCCATCTGGAGCATTAGCTGATGCCATTAATGAAGCATACGGAAGCTATGAAGGATTCAAAGATGCCTTTGCTGCAGCAGCAGGAACGCGTTTTGGATCTGGATGGGCTTGGTTGTGCGTACATCCTGGAGGAAAAGTAGAAGTGTATTCTACACCAAACCAAGACAATCCTCTAATGCCAGGTGTGGCTTGTGGAGGTACTCCAATTATGGGAATTGACGTTTGGGAGCACGCTTACTACCTAAACTATCAAAACCGCAGACCAGATTATGTACAAGCATTCTTTAATGTGATCAACTGGGATCAGGTTTCTAAAAACTACGAGGCTGGTAAATAATTTTAACCGCCTTTAAAAGACAAAGCCACTTCGAAAAGGAGTGGCTTTTTAGTTTTGTACAAGAGGTAAGAGTGTCCATTGCGGATCTTCCGGCTGATGCGTTTTGGCAAACTCTTCCGGTGGCATAAGCCAATACTGATCGTCATAATCAAACTCAAAAAGATAGGTGGTCAAGTCCGTATAGCCCGCAGCCCAAGTGGCATCACAGAGGTACCATTTGTCATCTAGTTTTACCGCATTCCAAGAATGGTTTGGGATTTTAAGACGCTCTATCTTGAGTTTGTTGATAGGGCCATATCCGTCTACAATAGCTGCTTCAATACCTGCCAACTCTGCCATTTCCTTGATCAAATAGGAATAACCACTGCAGGTAGTGCGTTTCTTTTTTCTCAAAATCTGAAAGATCTCCTTTTTGAATTGGTTGTTCCACGTTGCCAGCGCCAAACTGTCCGTATGCAGCTTGCGACGCATTTTATCGTTCTCCAGCATCATGGGATAATCTCCTTTAATGTTTTGACAGACCCAGAGGTAAATGGCTCTAAATCGCTCCACATCAGTAGCTAAAGGAGCCGTTAACTTGTGTACTAAAATAGGCAGCGCATAAAGATCCTCGCCTTTATGGTCACGTGCGAGCGCTTCTGCACGGGTGAGATCGACTTGGTCAAAATCACTGCGCTGCGCCTGCGTGGTCACCACAAAGGCAAAGATGATTATTTGCAAAAGTTTTCGCATCGCTTATTACTGCTCTGGATCGTCTGCTTTTTTAGAAGGTTCTGTTCGCAAGGCCGCAATAATCACTACCGGATCGTCTGCGAGAATCGGGTTGACAAAAGTAGTGTCAGCTCCAATGGTCACCTCGGCATCCTCTAGACCTAATGAAGTGATGATAAGCACATCATTCTCATTGAGGTCGCTTGGAAATACAAATTTTCCATCTTCATCGGTCAACACATATTCCAGGGAACCCTTTAAAATAACCGTGGCTCCTTCCAAAGGACCGTCTGCACTAGACACTTGGCCACTAACGGTGCGCGTTTGTCCAAAGGCAGGATTTGCAAATAGGCCCAGCAATAGGCAAAGCCCTAGAAAACTTAAAGGCTTGATATGCCTTTTCTTAAGATTAAATACTGATTTCATAAGATCATTTTTTTACGTTTCCAATAAAGCTAGATGAGCCAGTTGTTAATGGAAAGTTAGAATGAGGGAAGCTGCCCTTTCATTGAGTGAACAGGTTTAGACCATCACCTTAAAGAAAAGGAAAATATCTTTTTACTCCAATTTGCCAAAGGTCGTGCTCGTTTATTCATTCACACAGTATTTTTGAGCCAAGCGGATGAGGTTGGAGGAATTAAATGAAATGTCGTACCAGATCTCTTTGTATTGCTTTTGGGTAAATCCCTCACTTACTTCTTCATTCCAGGCTTGAGGCACAGTCCCTAAGGCTTCAAATTCGCTATCCTCAGGATCGTGAGTAAAATCAAAGAATCGGGCCACCAACATCTGCCCATCCATTTTGAATTCGTATTTGAAATAAACAGCGCCAGCAGGAGTGTCGTTGGGACTAACGTATTAATTGTAGGCCCATTCACCAAAGACGGTAATATGCTCTGAAATCTCACCTTCTGTGTCCATTTTTCCTGGAAGCAGGAACAGTTCAGACAAACAGGACATAACTTCGGCTCCGGTCTTACCGCCAACATCTAGGCGCTTTTCAATTTCTAGAGGCTCGGGATTTGATTCTTTTTGAGCCTGAGCTTGAAAGCCTGCGATGAGTAGGATAATGAGTAGCAGGTGTTTGATCATTTCTTTTTCTTTTTGGGTTTGGGCTCCGGCAATTCTGCGACCGTACATTGCACTAAACCACAGAGCCATGAGCTGTCATCCAATTGTTCTTCAATCAGGAAAGAATTTTTGGCTCCAGGGTAGGCAGGAGCTTCAGTAGGCGTACCAATGTAGGCTCGTCCGGCTTGTGTCGGTTTGACAAAGAATTTATCATCACACACCATCCCAAAGAACTTGCCATTGCAGTATAGTCCGTATTCTCCGAACATCTTTTTACACAGAATATCCCCGGCTGGGCCAATCTGCTCAACCACGTATGCTACAAAATTGGAATCTGATGCCATAGTAATTCAGCTGCAGCCCTTAAGGTACACTAAAGACTCAAATAATAGTTTAATGCAATCCAAAATCGGTGGGATGCGGGACCGTCAAGAAATGAATTGACGCGATAGTCCAAACCAAATTCCAGTTTCTTTTTATCTGTAATGCTGTATCCTAAAAAGGGTGTCAGGCGGACTTCCAGATCATAGGAGCCCGATTCAAATTGGTTGAGGTATTCGTTGTTGACCTTGACATAGAATTCCTTGGGATCAACGGTTTCTCCGTTAAATGGAATTTGAGAAGCCAATCGGTAGCGCAAGCGGAACTCTGGAGCACTTTGGGAATTAAAGGTCTGATCTGCAGCGATTCGGTGAGATAACCTAAAACGCGGCAGATTGTTGGTCCAGATGTATTGTTGGATACTGCGATGTACGATCTGATCTCCCCGAACTCTAAAAAGATAACCCACGGTCACGGTCTTGTTATAAGCCACTTTTTTGGCCAATAAGGTGGTGAAATCGGTGAGGATATAATCATACTCAAAAGGGTTGTCGTCTTCAAACAATCCTTGCTCAAAGGTTTGTCTGGATTCCACCTTGAAATTGATTTTGTAACCCTGCTTTAAACCTTTGTTCAAATTAATGGCAGGCAAGATCCCGAATTGATATTCGCTTTGTCCGTAAATGGTGGTTGAGAATACCAAGACCACCAAGAATAAAAGGGCCTTTCTAGTATTCAATATTGTCAACGTTCTTAGGAATGAACTCTGCGGATTTTATGTAGTTGCCATCAGCATCAAAGAGTACCTCAAAGCGTTTATACCGACCTTTAACCTTAGTGTGTATCACCACTTCATAGCGCAATTGAAGGGCAGAAGCAGCTAAGCGACCGTGTAGCCATTCAAAGACTTCGTGGGTGGCGCCTGAGTATTGAAATTGCAATTTATCCAAACTGTAACGTTCAAACTGCTCTTTTAAATAGTCTTCCATACGCTGACGAACGGGCTCTGGCGCTTGCTTCCATCGGTGGTCTATTTCTACGTCTTCCAGATTTCCATCGGAATCAAATTCAATGCTGTAGCGTTTACCATTGAAACGTGTTTTAGCCTCTACAGAAGTTCCGCCCAAAAAGTACTCTTTATACCAACGTACCTTTTTATTAAAGGGTGCGGTGTCTATGAAATCCAGGGCGATTTTAGGCACATCAGATCGTGAAATGCGGACCTCATTTTCCAGTTTTTGCTGTCCGTAGCTCAACGTTGGAATGAGCATCATAAAGAGAAGAGTAAAGGAATTTTTGAGCAGTGACATCGGCATAAAATCTAATCTAAAGATACGGTGCAATGCCTTAAAAAATGGTGGATGAATGAAAAATGTTTGCTCAGATCAGTCCCCAGCAATTGGAGAGCCAAAAAGACCCACGGCCATTTCCATAAAGAGTAGAATGGCGAAAAAAACTATGGCCAAAACAAGGAGTCCCTTGTTCTTTTGATTGCTGAACTTGCGCAAAGCGATCTCTATGAAAAGCACGGTGCCAATGATCAACAAACCTGCAATTATAAAGTCTTCTTTACCCCAATTTACCTCAGAGCTAAATTGCATGGCCACAGCAGGTATCAGCAGTAAGCTTAAGCCACTCGCAAGTAATATAAAAAGCCTTTTGTAGTCTGCGATAATTATGTTAAGTAGTTGAAATAAAGATACTTAAAATAGTTTAGTTGTACCAAACTGCATAGCGCTTCCTACGCAGTTCCAAGGCCAGAGCTTCTTCCATTTTCAAAGCAGCAGCCCGGTTGGGTAGCGGGTTGAGATGATTATACAAACTAGGACGCAAGTAGAGCCCATACTTTTCCACGAGTTTGGAAGAGATCTTATGGCCTTTCTTGCTGATGTAGCCCGACTTGTGCTGTGCAAAACGCTCACGAGGACTGGTACTGGTCATGCCTACATACAAGCACTGAAGCACCCCGTTGAATTGCGGATTGGCATTGCGAAATTTTGCATTCTCTGTAAACACTCTTTTGGAGAGTTCCACAACGTAAACGTAGTATTGGGGTTTGGGCATTTCTAAATGTACAAAGAAGTTGCAAACGTTCTTTAAGATTTGCTTTCAGTAGAGTTTACCAAGAATGTGATACGTCTTTTCTGTGGGTTTTGTAGCTTCAAATAAATTACAAAACCCACAGAAAAGCCACCCCTTCTCCGCATTTGGGGCCCGAATTTATTTAATACGAATATGATGAATTGAAAGAGGAATAGCTTGGGACTTACCTTGACTTTATCGCATAAAAAAAGATTGGTGAAATGAAGTTTTACCAAGTAAAACCAAACATCCAGTGGATGTTTGATTGAGGCAGCCGCGTAAGCGGAAGGCTTGAGTTATGAAACTCGCTTATACCTTTATTATTGAAAACGGCCCTCATTGAATTCTATTGGTTCTACAGTGAGGTTGTGTTGATTGATGTAGTAGTTAGTGTGACGAGAGTTTACCAAGAATGTGATACGTCTTTTCTGTGGGTTTTGTAGCTTCAAATAAATTACAAAACCCACAGAAAAGC
>NZ_JABSPU010000043.1 GCF_013214815.1 Gilvibacter sp. | reverse complement strand
CCATGAGTCGATGCGGCTCGCCGAGCCACTTGAAACGCTACAGCAAATAAACAGAAGCCTATTAGAAAGATCAGTAAGACTACCACTACTACTTTTTTAAACTAACCTGCTTTTCTATTCCGAGTTTTTTCATCCGAGCAAAGAGGGTCTTATCCTTCATATCAAGAATGCGTGCGGCGCCTTTGGGACCACTCACTCGCCAGCCGGTGTGATCGAGAACTTTAATGATGTACTCGCGCTGAGTAGCTTCTAAGGATTTAAACTCTTCTACTCCAAGCGTCCCTTTGACTAATGGAATCCAAGAGCCAGGTTTCAAGGTTGGGCCTTGTTCTGTGATCACGGCTCTTTCAATAAGATTCTCCAACTCCCGAATGTTCCCTGGAAAATTGTAATCCATAAGCAAAGCTATTGTCTTTTTAGACAGGCGACTGAAGTTCTTACCTGCCTTAGCCGCATAGCGTTCTAAAAAGAACTGTGCCAAAAGTGGTATATCTGATTTGCGTTCTCGCAATGGAATGTTGTGAATAGGAAACACGTTCAAGCGATAATACAGATCTTCTCGAAAACTTCCGTTTTTGACCATTTCTTCCAGATTGCGGTTGGTCGCGGCTATGACCCGAACATCTACTTTTGATGTTTTTGTGGCCCCCAGCTGATCAAATTCTCCTTCCTGTAGCACTCTGAGGAGTTTGGCCTGCAGATCAATAGGCACCTCCCCTATTTCATCCAAAAAAATCGTTCCTCCATCTGCCAAACTAAACTTACCCAACTTGTCTTGCACAGCCCCAGTAAACGCACCTTTCTTGTGTCCAAAGAGTTCGCTTTCTATTAATTCTTTTGGTAAGGTGGCACAATTCACTTTGATCAAAGCACGCTCGGTACGCTTGGAATTTAAATGTACTGCGGAGGCGAGCAGTTCCTTTCCAGTACCCGATTCCCCTGTAATTAAAACCGTCGTGTCAGTCACCGCAACTTGAGTCACTTGTTCCAACACGCGGCGATACTCCTCACTTTGGCAAATAATATTGTCTAAGTTGAGTTTACTGCTGATCTCCTCTCGCAGGTATTGGTTGTCTATTTCTAGTTCGTCTTTGAGTTCGGATAGTTCGTCAAGAGCTTTTTTTAGCTGAATTTCTTTACTCTTAATTTCTGTTATATCCTTACCAACCGTGCACATATTTAGTTGACCTTCAAACTCAACCAAATAATTAGTGCCTATTAAGTTGTGTAGCTTTCCGTTTTGTACAATATCTAATTCTGGAATGAGTATTTCCTGGGTCTCATGGCCTTTCCACAAGTCCTCTTCAAATTCCTGCTTATAATTTGGAGCCACCTCGTAAAAACTTTTACCCAGAATTTGTTCTTCTGGCAATGCGGCCATTACTTGGAAGGCTTTATTGAAGTACTGAATTTTGGCATCTTTGGTCCTGAATACGACAAAATCAGTCATTCTATCAAAGACATCCTTAAATATTCTTAGACGATTGGTCTTTTCAGTTTCCTGAGTTACGTCTTGATACGTTCCTACAACCTTAAAGATCTTATCCCTTTTCACAACTGCTTCTGCCACACAGCGAATGAATCTTTTATTACCATTACTTTCTGTAATGCTTAAGACCTCATCATAGGCCTCTGCTTTACGCATGACCTTGCGCAATAATTCTTTTAGATGTTCAGGCTCGTCAAACCGCTCAATTATGTTTCTGGGCAAAAAGGCTTCATTATCTTTTACTTGAAAGATCTCATAAGCCATTTCTGTGACGATGAGCGAACCGTCTTGCAGATTGAGTTTCCATCCACCAATGGCATTTAAGCGTTCTGAGTGTGTCAGCAAGTTTTTGTAGAAACTGGATTCTGTGATTTCATTCACAATCGCACAAATGATCTCTTTTCCATTATTTGAGAAAAACTGCGCAAAAACTTCCACATCGTAGTATTTCCCCTTCTTAGTTTGATGGACCGACTTAAAGGTGTGCACCTTTTTCTTCTTGACCTCTTTCCAGTGTTCTTTCCAACTTTCAGCTGTGGCGCTGGGGTTAATATCAAAAATGTTCAGAGACAAAGCTTCTGACTGCTTATAGCCTAAACGCTCACAAAACTTGGCGTTCGCGTAAACGATTGCCCCTTCCTGATCCATCCACATGATCTTTAAAGGCAGGTTTTCTATCTGCCAATCCATCACTTGGCTTTGCTGCTCAAATTGTCCCATTGCACTAGAATTTGGACTGTTAAAATACAACTAAAATTTCTCAAATAATAGAATTTTCTAAAAATAGAGAAATGAAGCCAATTCAAATTTAATTCTATATACCTGTATTACAGTATTTTATGTTTTTGGCACAAGAATAGCCTAATACTGAGCAAACAAAAACATAACAATGAAACGTAAAGACTTTATCAAAAAATCACTCGCAGGTTTAACTGCATCAGCCATTGGAGTTGCTGCGCTAAGCAAAACGGAACAAAGCGAGGCTGCCTCAGCAAAAGATCAAAACAAAGTCGGATACAATCATTTACCTAATAAAGAAAGGAAGACCATGAATACAGTAATTCACAAAGCCAATACTCGTGGAAACGCAGATCACGGTTGGCTCAAATCAAGACACACTTTTAGTTTTGCCAACTACCACAATCCGGAGCGTATGAACTTTGGAGTACTGCGCGTACTCAATGACGATATCGTTGCAGAAAGCAAAGGGTTCGGAACGCATCCACACCGCGATATGGAGATCATCTCCATTCCCTTAGAAGGTGATCTAGAGCACCGCGACAATATGGGTAACCAAACGGTGATCAAGTCCGGAGACATTCAAGTTATGAGCGCTGGAACAGGCGTGATGCACTCTGAATTCAACCACAACGAAGATCAACAAGTAAAGTTTTTACAGATCTGGGTGTTTCCAAACAAACAAGGAGTTACGCCGCGTTACGATCAAATCACTTTGAATAAAGCAGATCGCAAGAACAAATTGCAGCAAGTACTCTCTCCAAACGCCGATGATGATGGTGTTTGGGTACACCAAAACGCTTGGTTCCACATGACCGATCTAGAAGGTGGAAAGACCATTGACTACACTCTAAAAGATTCCACTAACAATGGTGTATATGCCTTTGTGATCAAAGGAGATGTGACCATCAATGGCGAAGCTCTCAATCAACGCGACGGAATGGGAATCTCACAAATAGATAAGCTAGAGATCAACGCAGACAGCGACGCAGAAGTGCTCTTCATGGAAGTGCCTTTAAGCCTGTCCTAAACAATAAATACATTAAACCGCGACACTTAAAATCAAATCTTAAACAATCCGCCCAAAGGGGCATAAATCAAAAAAAATGAAAAATTTAAAATTAACCATCGTAGCCTTATTATTGAGCACTGTAAGTTTTGCACAATGGGATCAATACAATCCCAATCCAAACAACGATCCTGCAAATGCTTCTAAGGAATTACTGAACCCCACCAACCACAGTTTATTGCTAATAGACCACCAAAGCCAAATGGCTTTTGCCGTTGAGTCTCAACCTATCGAAGAATTGAGAAACAATCTCGGCTTGCTTGCTGCATCAGCCAGTCTTTATGAGGTGCCTACCGTAGTCACAACTGTAGCAGAAAAGTCTTTTAGCGGTCCTGTTTTTCCTGAAATAAGAGAATATTTTGGAGAAGACTATATAGACCGTTCTACCATGAATTCTTGGGAGGATACTCGAGTAGCTAAAAGGGTGAATAGCTTTAAGAAAGAGAAATTAGTTATTGCCGGCCTTTGGACAGAAGTATGTACGCTTTCTGCAGCGCTATCAGCATTAGAAGATGGTTACGATGTCTACGTAGTGGTTGATGCCAGCGGAGGTACTTCTCAAGAAGCACACGACATGGCGATGACCCGTATGATACAAGCAGGAGTAAAACCTATCACTTCATTACAATATCTCCTAGAAATACACAGAGATTGGGCGCGTAGTGATAAATACAACGAAGTTGTAAAGATCTCTAAAAAATACGGTGGAGCATATGGTTTGGGTATTGATTATATCAAAACCATGAGTAAATGGATGACCGGTAAAGAAGCTAGCGAAGCTGGTAAGAACTAAGATTGTTTGTTTGAATCCGCGGTCTGCACAAGGCTGCGGGTTTAAACAAGAGCAATTCAAAATTGACCCCCACACCAACACCATTTGACGCTTAAACAGGCAACCGATCAAAATTTAGATACTGCCTGCTTCAGACCTCACCAATCACTATCCAAAAACTCCATTATCAATATGAAAAATTCACCAAATAATTTACAAAGAAGAGATTTTCTTAAAGGATCTCTTGCTCTAGGTGCATCTACGCTTTTTATGTCCTCTGCACTAGGAAGAACACTCTCGTTCTTAGAAGGGCCTGCAGACCTTGTTGTACGCAATGCCAAGGTTACCACCATCAACCCAGCAGCACCTTCAGCGGAGGCATTTGCCGTTAAAAATGGACTGTTCTATCGCGTGGGATCTAACAGCTCTATGTCCTACATTATCGGGCCTGACACAAAAGTAATTGATGCCAAAAAACACCGTGTAATTCCAGGACTTAACGACTCTCACACTCACGGAGTACGTGAAGGGTTGCACTACGGTTTGGAATTGCGATGGGATTGGGTTAGTTCTGTCGAAGAAGCTTTAGCCATGTTGGCAGAAGAAGTAAAACACACTCCTAAAGGACAATGGATTAGAATTGTTGGTGGATTCTCATGGGAACAGTTTAAGGAAAAAAGGATGCCTACTTTGGAAGAGATCAATAAGATCGCTCCAGATCACCCCGTATATGTCTTTTATCTCTACGCTTACGGCATGCTAAACAGAAAAGCTGTAGAAGTGCTAAACTACGACAATGAGCCAATTGATCTTTACCGCAAAGGTAGAATTGAGAAAGACAGAATGGGACGTGCAACAGGAATCATAACCGCTGCTCCTTCTGGCCTTATCATGTATAAAACACTTACCAAATTACCCAAAAAGACCAAGCCGCAGCAGGTGTTGGGTACACGACATTTTATGAACGAAATGAATGTACTCGGACTCACTTCTATTTCTGATGCCGGCGGTGGTGGAATGCAATACCCGGATGCCTATGACGTAATTGGCGATGTGCACAAACAAGACCTATCAACAGTGCGTGTTGGCATCCACACCTTCCCACAAGTGGGCGGTCGTGAATATGCCGACTACAAAAGATGGATTGGGATGATTAAACCCGGAGATGGCGATGATATGCTCAAATTTATAGGTGGAGGCGAAAACATCGCCTGGGCCGCCTACGACTATGAAATTTTTGCCCAAGAACGACCCAATCTTGAGCCGAATGTAAAAGAAGTAGTCATGCCAATTTACAAGCTCTTAGCAGAGAACAATTGGCCCTGGAGACAACATATTACCTATAACGAGTCAGCAGAAATACTGCTCGACATTTATGAAGAAGTAGCAGCCGGTGGTGGTGGAAAACTACCTAAAGGAACCTTCATTGATCATGGAGAAACATTCAATGAAAGGACTTTAGAACGCATTGCCAAATTGGATATGGGTATTGCTATTCAAAACAGAATTGCTTACCAAGCAGAAGATTTTGTCAAGCGCTATGGTGCGGCGAAACTCGCACAAACCCCTCCGATTAGAAAAATGTTAGATATGGGTATCCCTGTTGGAGGTGGAACGGACGCTACTCGTGTAAGTTCTTACAACCCTTGGTACTCTATTCATTGGTTAGCCACAGGACAATCAAGAGGAGGGCGCCAAATGTATGGGGAAGACAACATATTGAGCCGTGAAGAAGCATTAAAATTATGGACAACAGGGTCTGCATGGTTCACGGGTGATGCAGGGCGTAAAGGTGCAATTCAAGAAGGTCAACTCGCCGACTTTACCATCCTTAACCAGGATTATATGGAAGTGCCAGACGCCTTAATTCCAAGAACCCATGCCAAGCTAACCGCTGTTGGAGGAAGAGTTGTCCATGCTTACGGAGATTTTGAGAAATTCTCACCACCGGCGCTACCGGAAGTGGCTCCAGACTGGTCGCCACTATACAGAACAGGAGATTTTAGAAAATTATACATGGGGTAATACAAACCTCAAGATTATAAATACACCAATTTCACACTCGAAAACAATAATAATTATGGAAACAGCAGTAAAAACAAAATGGAACATAGACCAAGCCCACTCTTCAGTTGGCTTTAAGGTAAAACACATGATGATCTCTACGGTAAAAGGGCAGTTTGACTCCTATACCGCATCCGTTGAAACATCGGATGACAGCTTTAGCGATGCCTCCTTTGAATTCGCAGCAGAAGTTGCCTCGATCAACACCAACAACGCAGACCGCGATGCGCATTTAAAATCTGATGATTTTTTCAACGCGGCCGGTTTTCCAAAACTCAAATTCACCTCTAGAAGCTTTGACGGAAGCACTTTGGTAGGAGATCTAACCATTAGAGAAACCACTAAGGAAATCTCTTTGGATGTAGATTTTAACGGCGTAGCCGTAGATCCTTATGGACAGACTAAGGCTGGATTTGAAATCAGCGGAAAGATCAATCGTAAAGACTTTGGTTTGAGCTGGTCTGCAGTAACTGAAGCAGGTAGTGTTGTGGTTGGCGAAACCGTAATCCTAGTCATTGATGCTCAATTCGTAAAAGAAGCTTAATAAACTCTGGCCGTCATCATAACGGTGGCGGCTTTTTTCTAAAACCAACTAAAGATGAAAGAAAAACCAAATACGTCCCGAAGAGCTTTTTTGCAAAAAGCCGGGCTTACCACGCTCGGTTTAGGAGCGCTACCAGTGTTATCAACAAGCCTGGTAAGTTGTGAAAACAGCGCGACTAATAAAAACGAGCAGATAGACACGCATACTGGTCTTTCATCTTTAGTTACTAGAAAGAACATCGCAGATTTTGAGGTAAACGACCCAGAGATTAAGTTGCTAAAAGATGCCGTTAAAATCTTAAAAGACCGTTCTGAAATATCGCCATTAGATCCCATGGGTTGGCAAGCACACGGCATGCTACACGCGACCTTTTGTGCCACGAGCATTTATGCTAATCAGGTGCATTACAATTGGTATGTTTGGCCTTGGCACCGCCTTTACCTCTGGTCTATGGAACAGAAATTACAAAAGGCCGTAAACGAACCTAAATTAGCCTTACACTATTGGGATTGGACCAAATCGAACTTCATTCCAGAACATTACTGGGGAGATGAGTCCAACCCACTAAACAATATTACGCGTTTGGTCTCTCAGACTGATGAGATCCCTAAAGACTTCATCAACGTTGGAGCCGCCTTTAGAGCGGAGAAATACAAAACCTTTGGGGGTTATCCTGCGATCAAAAAACGCGGAGAGGCCCAATTGGATGGTATTGCCGAACAGTCCTTCCACAACAACATCCACAATTGGATCGGTGGACAAATGGCCACCTTTACCGAATCTGGGTTCGATCCGATTTTCTACGGACATCACGGAAACTGTGATCGCATATGGGAAGCATGGCAGAACTACAGTGACAAGAACGTCCTTCCAACCGACGAGGAGTGGTTAGAAAAGAGACTTTACGCTACTGACGGAAATGGAAGACCCGTTGATTTCAAGATCAAAGAATTACTCAACACAGAAGATCTGGGTTACCGCTTTAATGACCTGGACCTCAACCCGACATTTTGCAATCCGTATATGGATGCCGACAAACCCAAACGAGAAGCCTCTAAACGCGATTGTGTCGCACCTTTAAACTTGAGAACATCTGACGGCGCTGATATTTACGCAGAGATGGAAGACAGGGAGCGCACTCACGTCATTTTGCACTTTGAACGCGCACAACTACCCTATCAGCCCTATTGCGCCCGTGTATTCTTTGAGTACGACAAGGAGGGTGAAAAGCAAAGCAAGTATACCGGGACATTCACTATTCTGCCTATTCTAGATTTAGATACGGTTCTTTTACAAAACGGAGTGCATTTGCAGATCGAGATAGAACGCGAACTGGCCGAAGCTATTGATGCACAAAAGAATATTGAAGTGATCTTTCAACCTGTTCCGCTTCCTAATCGAAACATTCCAGATGAGATCTTAAAATTGGAAAACATCTCCTTGGTCACGCATTATGAGAATAAATAACCACATAGCCCTTGGGCTGCTTGCGCTTATTCTGTGGAGCTGTTCTGAGCAGAAAAGTCTTCCAATTCTGGGAGAATCACAGACCGATCCGATCAGCGGAGCATTAATCGCATACAAAGCTCCTGAGTTCGAACTCACTAATCAGCTGAATCAAACTACCAGCAGTACGATTTTAGAGGGAAAAATTCAAGTGGTGGATTTCTTCTTTACCAGTTGCCCAACGATTTGCCCTAAGATGACCACGCATTTAAAACTGGTGCAAGAGGCCTTTAAAGATCAGCAGGAGGTTGCTATAATCTCTTACAGCATTGATGCGGCTCATGATGATCCAGATCGCCTAAAAAATTATGCAGACAGCTACGAGATAGATCACAGCAAATGGAAGCTGCTTACCGGGGATCAAAAGACCATTTTGGAACTGGCTAAAGATTACAAGGTGCGCGCCTTTGTTGACAGCAGCGATCTTGGGCCAAACTTGATACATGACGGCACCTTTGTATTGGTAGATCAACAAAGACGTATCCGCGGCTATTATAACGGCTTGGACCAATTGGACACACAAGCCTTGATTTCTGACATAAACTTGTTATTAAAAGAATAAATCATGAAACCAAAATTGCTCTTTCAACTTTTCAATCCACAAGCAATTGGACCTTCCAAAGACAGCAGTCTGCTGTTGTTTAGAATCTTAGTCTCTCTTTCCATGATCAATACGCATGGCATGAAGAAGATCCTGAACTTTCAAAAGACCGCAGCCCACATTCCAGATCCTATGGGTCTGGGAGGTGAAATCAGTGCCCTTATCGCGATAGGCGCAAATATTGTAGCACCGCTCTTTGTGATCTTCGGATTGGGCACACGTCTGGCCAGCATTTTAATCTTAAGTGTGACGCTTATGGGCTTCTTTGTAGTTCATGGCTCTGACCCTTGGTCAGTGCGCGACGTCCCGCTTATATACAGCCTCGCCTATTTGCTGATCTTCTTTGTAGGGCCAGGAAAATACGCCATCGATCAAAAAATATTTAACCGCCAACAATCATGAAAGGACAAATCGTATTACTCATCCTAGCAATTGCTGCTGGGGCCGTTCTACCACTACAGGCTGGACTCAATGTGCAACTGGGTAAATCTGTGCATCAACCGATCTTTGCTGCATTCGCCTCATTTCTAATAGGCACCATAGCCCTTTTGACTTACTTACTGATTTTAAAGTTCGATTTCTCTACCCTAGGCGAAACCAAAAGTGTTTCGCCACTAGTATGGACCGCGGGAGTCTTAGGAGCATTCTATGTGGCTGCCGTAATCATTCTAGCTCCTAAATTAGGAGTAGCACTTACCTTTGTATTGGTGGTGGCAGGACAAATGGCTGTCTCCCTCGTTGTTGACCACTTTGGTCTCTTAGGTCTTCCTGTAAAACACATCAACTGGCAACGACTCGTAGGAGTTTTATTTCTGATCCTGGGTGTGCTACTTATTAGAAGATTCTAAAAATGAAAACGCGTTTATTTGTTTGGTTCTCAATATGGGTCTTCGGATGTAATGTTTACGGACAAGAATCGGGATTATTGGTGGAATCCTCTGCAGAGTTTTTAAACTTCAGTTTACTGCGGCAACAAGACCATATCTATTTTGGCGAAGCGGGTCCAAATGATCTCTACGAGCATCTTAAAGAAATTTGCTTAGGCGAGCAAACTACCCTGAGCTTAGGCGGGAGTTACCGCAGCCAGGTAGAAGGTTTTATCAACGAGCAATTCAATAGTGCTGTTGATCAGGACGATCTCTGGCATCTAAACCGACTAATGGCTCACGCGCATTTTAAAATAGATAAGCGTTTTGAGCTCTTTGCCGAATTGAATTCGAGTTTTATTACCAGCAAAGACAACTTAGCGCCGGTAGATCGAGATGAACTCGCGATAAACCAACTCTTTGTAAGCTACTGGATTGATCCGCAGTGGAACCTTTTAGTCGGGAGACAGAATATGCGTATGGGTAGCGGCCGATTGGTTGATATTCGGGAAGGGCCTAATGTTCGGCTTTCTTTTGATATGGCTCAGCTCAAGTTTAAAGATGAAAACACGGAAATCACCGCGTTTTATGCCATTCCAGTCAGACCAGCCGCTGGAATTTTTGACAACGACGCTTTGAATACTACAGAGACTTTGGCTGGAATATACTGGACTCAAAACTGGTCAGAGAACAACAATACGGACCTCTATGCTTTTTACAAGCAAGAGGAGCAGAAAACTTGGAATAGCGGCACGGCAGATGACAACAGATTATCTCTTGGGGTGCGTCATTTTGGAAACTGGAACAGACTGCGTTACAACAATGAATTCGTGATTCAAACTGGCGATTTTGGCACGCAGAATATTTTTGCTTGGACCGCTTCCTTCAACATTGAGCATCCCGTTAAAGTTTTAGGAATTGAAGGAACTTTAGGACTTAAAACAGAGGCAATTAGCGGAGATACTAGTACTACGGACAACCGTCTTGGAACCTTTGATGGTTTATATCCTCGCGGAGCGTACTTTGGACGTGTGGCCCGAATTGGCCCCTCCAACTTGATTGACTTCCACCCTTACTGTAATACGGAAATTGGACCTGTAGCCTTGAGTCTGGATTATGTGGCCTTTTGGCGATTTTCTAAAGAAGACGGCCTGTATGGTCCACCATTGACCTTAGATTATCCAGATGTGAATGACAGCCGTTTTATCGGTCATCAAATTGGAACCATTGCAGGTCTGGAAATCAATAGACATATTGCCTTTGAATTGGAAACTAATCTGATCTTCCCGGGAGATTTTTTAAAAAATAGTGGCCTGAATGACACCTTGTTTCACGCCGTATTTACTACAGAAATAAAATTTTAAACCTAACTTAGGAAACTCAATTATGGAAATAACAATAAAAGAGCGCGACAATAAAGGCTTTGCCCTCGCCAGACAAAATGACGAGCGCATGGGAATGATGACCTATTCAGTAGCTAGTCCGGAACTCATCATCATTGATCACACAGAGGTTGAAGAATCCTACAAAAAACAAGGAGTCGGTCTAAAAATGTTAGAGGCTTTGGTGGACAGGGCTCGGGAAAAATCACAAAAGATCCTACCGCTATGCCCCTTTGCTAACGCTATGTTTAGACGCCATAAAGAACTTCAAGACGTTTTAAAGTAGGCGCATGCAGCATCATATCCTCATCAATCTTTTTGCCTTATTCGGAGTTGCCACAGCGGTTATAATTATTTGCAAATTCTTAAAGATCCGCTACATCATAGGTTATTTAATCACTGGTGTGCTCTTGAGTCCAAATACCACAGGCTACTTTGCCGACATGCAAGAAGTAGAGGTTTATGCCGAGATCGGAATCATACTGCTGCTGTTCACCGTTGGTTTGGAATTTAGCTTTTCCAATCTCAAACGCATCAAAAACTACGTCCTCTTGGGCGGTGCTTCTCAAGTGATCTTCACCATAGTCTTAACCGCAGGACTGATCTGGCTTTTAATGGGCTCGTCTCTAGAAGAAAGTATATTCTGGGGATTTCTTTACGCTTTGAGCAGTACAGCCATTGTGGTTAAGGTCTTGCAAGACACCAATAAAATAACCAGCCCTCATGGAAAGTTCATATTAGCGGTGCTTTTGTTTCAGGATATCATGATCGTTCCGCTTATGCTCTTCACGCCTATTTTAGCTGGAGCTGGGGACGGGAGTCCAATAATGGCTTTGGCAATACTTGTTGGGAAAATGGTGCTGATGGGAGGCATTGCGTTTCTTTTGGCGCGATACATCATTCCTTATTTCTTAAAAGAAGTTATGAAGGTTCAGAGTCAGGAGGTATTCCTGATTGCTCTACTGTTCTTGGTAACGGGCATCGCATTGCTCACAGAAAAACTTGGACTCTCCTTAGCCTTAGGAGCGTTTATTGCAGGCTTGATCATTGCGGAGACCGAATATCACAGAATGGCCATTTCTTGTTTCTTGCCGTTCCGATACGTCTTTATGGCCTTCTTTTTCATTTCGATGGGCATGCTCTTGGACTACGAAATATTCACTACAAAACCGGGTTGGATCGCTTTTTGGTTCTTCTTCGCCTTACTGGTCAAAGCAACAGCGGGAATGTTAGCCGTCAAAGTATTGAAGTTGGAATGGAAAACTGCTTTAGCCGTGGGATTCTCCATTGCGCAAATTGGCGAGTTCTCCTTTGTTTTAGCCCAAAGCGGGTTGGAATATGAATTAATTTCTGAGAATAATTATCAAATCTTCTTAGCAGTCTCTATCTTGCTGATGTCGGTCACGCCATTTATTGTTGGTAAGGCCGAGCATATACATCCGACTTTCACAAAAATCCTCGGAATAAAAGTCAATGAAGGATAAGAGACTACATCTATACGGAGCAGACTGGTGCTTAAAATCAACGCACCTGAGAAACTACTTACAATCCGAATGGATAGAGTTTGATGACTTTAATGTTGAGTTGGATAGCGATGCTGCCGCCCGAGTTCGACGCCTCTACAACGGAAATCTAAAATTCCCAACAATCACTTACGGAGATGAGTTCTTGAAGAACCCAAGCATTTCTGTCTTGGAAGAGTTTCTAGAAAAACACAGTTTGAAAGACTGAGGCTAAACACAATGTTAAAATCTTTTAACAGCTCAAGGACTGATTTAACACTTTTAAGACGCTATAACTAGAAAAATAGTTAAAGGCCGTTAAAGGACTTGACAAACTTCGCTCAGCCATTATATTAAAAGTGTACCATTACAAAAGCAGTGTCGCTTAGGTACTTTAATTTCTTTACTGGTGAGCTTTCTCAGGTGCCTTCTGCACCCCTCACCCACACTGCTATCTTATTTATTGACTCTAAAATTTCAGCATGAATTATTTAAACATGAATGATGAGAAATTAATGCCTGTAGTGATTGAACTCAATACACTCTTGGCAGAATATCACATCTACTACCAAAAACTAAGAAACTATCATTGGAACGTACTCGGAAAGAACTTCTTTGACCTACACGACAAGTTTGAAGACCTCTATACCACAGCGCGTATTAGAATCGATGAGATCGCAGAACGCATTCTCACCCTGCGTTATCACCCAGTAAGCAAATAAAGTGACTATCTGCGAATTTCCAAACTGGAAGAATCAGAAAGCATCAAAGACGACCGTGACATGGTGATGGAGATCTTAAACGATCACAGAATGTTACTTGCGCAAATGCGTACGGTAATGTTGCACGCAGACAATGCCAAAGATAAAGGTACTGCAGATCTACTCGGAGCCTATATCCGTAAAATGGAAAAAGATAGTTGGATGCTCAATGCCTGGTCAAAAAGAAATGAAGAGACCTTAGCTACAAGCTTAATCGAAGAAGCATAGAAAAATGACCGTACAAGACTTAGAATCTGCAAATCAAGTAAACGAAAAATTAACCGGCTGGTGGGATACCTTTGTGGCAGACCTACCCAACCTGGGAGTCGCCTTGGCAGTCTTGTTAGTCTCTTTCTTGGTTTCCAAGCTGGTGTATCGCGCCGTACTCAAATTGATCTACAAGCGCGTACGACAAACCAGTGTAACTCAATTGATAGCACGCGTGGCCTCCACGGTCGTGGTGCTTGGAGGTTTGATCCTCGCTTTGGTGTCCTTGAATTTAGGAAAAGCCTTAACAACCATGCTATCGGCAGCCGGTGTATCTGGACTGGTAATTGGTTTGGCGCTGCAAGGAACACTCTCAAACCTGATCTCAGGTATTGTTCTTCCCTTTAGAAAAAACATCAGCATAGGAGATTGGATTGAGTCCAATGGCTATGCCGGAGAGGTTACAGACATTAACCTCAACTATTTTGTGATGCGAGAAGCAGACAACAATATTGTTGTGCTTCCCAACCGAAAGATCATGGAGAATCCGTTTAAAACTTCTCCAAAACTACCGAGGTGCGTATTACGCTTTCCTGCGGAGTTGGCTATGAATCCGACTTAGAACAAGTCCAGGAATTGACTAAGAAAACCATTGCGCAACACTTTGGTCAAGAAGAACTGGAACGCGAATTGGAGTTTTATTACACCGAATTTGGAGACAGCTCCATTAACTTTATCAGTCGCTTCTGGATACAAGGAGTCAGCGGCCTAGACAAACTTAGAGCCAAAAGCAAGGCCATCATCGAACTCAAAAAAGCGTTCGACGGCGAAGGAATCAACATTCCGTTCCCAATCAGAACCTTGCAATTTGACAACGCCTTTCCGCTAAGTCAAAAACCCACAAAAGCCTTTTCAGAGAACTAGTTGTCCTAGACAAAGACAACAAGAATTCTAACAAACCGGTCTATGAGACCGCAGGCCAAATATTTTCTAATAATTACAAAAACTTAAAAATGAACTATATAAAATCTATTATAACCCTATCTGCAATTGCCTTAACCTTATCTGTGTCCGCACAGAGCAACACGCAATCCGTAGATGAAACAACGATCAAGAAATATCAAATCGAGCGCAACGGAGCAGACTCCTTCTATACCCTGCGCATTGAAAGTATGCGTAACGAAGTGGTCAGCCTAGAAAAGTCAGAGCGTTATGAATTGAATCAAGACCGCGTAAACAATATAGACAAAGTCACCAAACGCATCAGCATTGATGCCGACAATGACGGCCAATACGACAGAATGATCACCATGAGTTACAAATCGGAAGCCGATGAGAGTTTCTCCATCGTGCCGAGTAATGAAGGATTCTTGATCACCGTGATCGGAGAAGAGATCGAATACAACCTATTGAAGAAAGACTATGAAATTGAAAAGAAGTATGTCGATTTGTTTGATATCATGCTGAGTGAAGCCAAATAATCTGAGTTTCACAGGAGTTGAAAAGCCAGCCTAAGTGCTGGCTTTTTTTTTTGCCTTTAACGCATTGATTAAGCAAGCGGTAATGATTACCTTTATACAAGGTTATGAACAGAGATACTATAGACATCAACGATTTTACCGTTCTGGTTGAGGTCAACAAGGCTCAGGAGGTTGTTATTGACGCTTGCAGCTTTGATGAGCCTGTTGTAGCCGTAGCCTTTTACGGATCAGGAAATGTTGATCTGAGTATGGAATGGAGCAAACAGCAAAAGCAGTACAAGGGCACTAAAGGATTGGCCCTTTCCTTTTATGCGGATGAGACTGTGAATTGTGTCCACAGGGTGGCTCCAGAGAAGCCTTTGGAATGCATTGTGGTAGCCACTGCGCTGCGGAAGTTGAACGAACTGCCCCACCAAGAAGGGGAGATCTTTTCAGAAATGCTCAATGAGTTAGTAAATCCCAGCGACAATTATGTGGAAGGACCTCGGTTCTTTATGAACCCAGAGATGCAGCAGGTTGTCGACTCCATCTTTGCCAACAGTTTTACGGGCAAGACCAAAATGATGTTCTTCCGCTCTCAGATCACTGTGCTTCTCTCCCACTTCTTTGGACAATTGGCGCTCTCTTATCAGCAGCAAAACAGACCGCAAGAAACCGACAAATTAGAACTGGCCAAAGAGATCCTCGCCGCCAATTTAGACAACCCGCCTTCACTAACGGAACTGGCCAAAAGCATCGGATTAAACACCACCAAACTCAAAAAAGACTTTAAAGCAGTCTTTGGGGTACCCGTTTTTAAATACCTTCAAAACCAGCGCCTCACCGCCGCTCATGAAATGATCCAAAAACAGCAAGCCACCGTTCAGGAGGCCGCCTGGCAAGTGGGTTACGACAGTTTGAGCTCCTTCTCCAACGCCTTTACTAAAAAGTTCGGCTATAGACCCAGTCAGGTCAATTAGTGCACTTTTGGAACAAATCATACTTCTTTTAGAATAAATCAAGCCGCTTAGACCGCCCTAGTTTTGACGTGTCATTAAAAACATACGTCATGAAATTAACTAGAATATTGATTGTCGGATTAGCCATTTGGCTGTTAGGAGCACTCAGCTTTGTCCTGGCCTATATGCTGCCCTTTATGGAGAATAGAAAGCTTCAAGCCAATTTGGGCTTGATTGGGATTCTGTTCCCTTTGGTGTGGAATGCCAATCGTATTTACTACAAAAAGAGCTCTGCCATCAACGGCTGGATCCTCGGAACACTTTTCTTTCTAATTAGTGGCACGATGTATGCCCTGGTAACTGTTCCACTCCTCTTTATACCAGAAGGTGGCAGCTACGCTGACTTTTATGGTGATCCTATTTTTTGGTTGATCGGAGCCGTGTTCATCGCCCTAAGTGCCAGCTACTATTACATCCGTATAAAAACCTCAACACAACCTTCAAAACAATAAAACGATGTACTCTTTAACGAATTTCAATTTACTACTGACCTTACTATTGACAGGCCTAACTGCCGGACTCTGTTTCACTTGGACCAACGCAGTAACACCGGGCATTGGGAAGCTGGATGATTACAACTTCCTTTCAGCCTTCCAACAGATGAACCGATCCATCATCAATCCGAGTTTTCTCTTAGTATTCTTCGGACCCTTGGTTGGACATATAATCAATGTCTACGTCAACAGATTTACTCTAGACAAAAGCTTTTGGCTGTATGTTACGGCTGCCATTCTGTATTTGACCGGATTGGTCATAGTAACCATCACCAAAAACGTCCCCTTAAACGAGCTCTTAGAAAGCACGGATCTCACTCAGGCATCTCAACAAGAACTGAGCTGGCTCAGACGGCAGTTTGAAAAACCTTGGAACACTTGGCACAACATCAGAACACTAACGAGCACCTTGAGCTTTTTACTACTCGCTTTAGGTATGCTCCTGAAAAATAACGCATAAAACAAATCACAAATACACAAAAACAAATCTTTATGAAAAATCAATTTTTAATTCTCGGAGGCACTGGAAAGACCGGTAGCCGCATTGCTAAAAGATTACAAGAACGCGGAGAGACCGTACGTTTGGGCTCTAGAAGTGCAAATCCAGCATTCAGTTGGGAAGACCCAAGCAAGTGGGAAGCAGTCCTTGAAGACATCACCCACTTGTACATTACCTATCAACCAGACTTGGCCGTTCCAGGCGCCTATGAAGCTGTGAGTACCTTGGTCAAGCTTGCCAAAGAGGCTGGAGTTAAAAAGATCGTTCTACTTTCTGGTAAAGGAGAAACAGAAGCGCAACGCTGTGAAGGAATCGTTAGAGATTCGGGTATTGACTACACCATCATTCAATGTAATTGGTTCAGTCAAAACTGGAGTGAAAGCTTTTTGATGGAGCCTGTTTTGGAAGGTCATGTTGCCCTACCCATGTCTGACAGTAAAATTCCTTTTGTAGATGCTGAGGATATTGCTGATGTTGCCGTAGAAGTATTCTTGAATCCAAAACACAACGGAAACACCTATGAACTCACGGGGCCTAAAGGATACACATTTAAAGAAGCCGTAGCTACAATCGCCGCTGCCACTGGACGTGATATTGGCTTTACGCCGGTGTCCATGGAAGCCTACAAAGAGGTTATGCAACAAATGGGACTTCCTGAGACCTATGTATGGCTCATTACCTATTTGTTCACTGAAGTGATCGGGAATCCAGACAATTCAATAATCACCCAGGATATTGAAAATATCATTGGAAGGCCTGCCAAAGACTTTAAGCAGTACGCGGAGGAGTTAGCATCGACAGGAGTTTGGGATGTTCCCACAACCACCCTTTAAATAAGTAAGCCAAAAGGGATCGTCGAATTGTCGATTCCTTTTGGCGCTCTCGATTTAATACAATTTTTACATCCATCCGCAGAGTTCTTTGTAACTTATAGAAAATTTAAAACCATGAGTAACCAAGTCCGCAAAGAATATTCCAATGGAGAGATCACTGTGATCTGGAAGCCCAAACTGTGTATCCACGCTAAAGAATGTGTCAATCGCCTCCCAGAGGTATACGACCCTGAGAAGCGTCCTTGGATCCAGCCGGAAAACGCCTCTGCGGAAGCATTAAAAAAACAAATTGATGCTTGCCCTTCCGGTGCTTTGAGTTATAAAATGGAAGGTGAAGCGGCTCCTGAGGCACAAAGTCTGGAGACCAAAGTAGAGGTTTTAGAAAATGGGCCTTTACTAGTTTACGGAACTCTAAATGTTACAGATGCTGCCGGAAACACTGAAACTAAGAACAGAACTACCGCTTTTTGTCGTTGCGGACAATCGCAGAACAAGCCGTATTGTGATGGAGCACATGTAGAAGCTGACTTCCGCGGATAAGATCTGTAAGTATCTAAAATCAAAAACCACCCTGAACAGGGTGGTTTTCTTTGTTTAAGGAAAATTGATGGTTAGTTATTTCCTTAGTACATGCTGCGTAAAGCAGTAATGTCGTTCCCGTTGAACTCACCATTAGTTGAGGCACTGAAACAAGCCAACATGATCGATGTGGCGTCATATCCAGTAGCTGTGCCTGGGATATAGATGGCTCCAACTCCTGCTGATCCTTGGTTTACATTTTGCCCACAGCTTTGACGGCTGAAGTAATCTGTGTGACGGAATCCAACAGAGTGACCGATCTCATGAGTGATCACGTGCTCGTTCACGTTGGTAGAGAATCCATCCAGTCCGTAGATCTGTACCCATTTGTATGGAAGACCAGAACTTGGGAAACCAGCGCTTCCTCCAGAACCTGATTGAGTTGGATTGTTGTAAACCACCATGTCCTTATCACCAAAGTTGGTTCCAAAGGTCAAGGTAAAGCTGATAGATACACCACTCAAACGGTTGTAGTTATTTACAGCCCACTGCAGTGCAGTTCGCGCCTTACTGGAAAGACCATAACCTCCGCCACCGGTATAACCGATGATGGTAATATTTCTACCTTGTTGAACTAAAGCAGATGTACGATACTGCTTTGCGAATGGATCTGAATTAAAATCTTCTGCCATTTCAGTAAGTTGCTTTTCAGTCATTACAATGTCTTCCTCAATAAAGAGACGCTCCTCGCTGGTCCCATCAGGGAAGAAGAATTCATCATAACGAATGAAATTAGGGTTCATTCCCAAATCTTGTACCTGCTCCACCACTTTCTGTGGTACTGGTTTAGTCAGGTTTGCTTCTTCGATTTGAGCTTCGGTGTCGGGATCTTCTGAACATGCAGAAAATACCAGTGCTCCCATAAGTAACAGAGCACTTTTTTTAAGTACGTTTTTCATAGAAATCGCAATTAATGGTTAGTGAAAATTGAATGATTTCCTTGAAGTTACGAAAAGAGAGGCTAACTAATGTTAGTAATGTTAAGGTAGTGTAAAAGTTTGCGGTTTAGCCACAACTGGCTTACACAATTTCGGCACTGAGGCCAGCTTGAAGTAATTTGGAGCAGCGTGGTTTTAGGTCTTCATAGGGCCCTGTTTTTACCGTACATTTTCCTTTGTAGTGAACAATTAGGGAACACTGCTCTGCTTGTTCCGGAGTATGATCACAAGTGGCAATTAGACACGAAATAACGTGATCAAAGGTATTTACATCATCGTTATACAGTACGATCTCATTCTCCCGCTGCTCTAAAACAGCGACGTCTAAATCTTCTTGATATTTTTCTTGTCCACTCATTATCAAGGCCTAAAATACAAATTTGGCCGCAATCCAACCTTCACGGCTTTTATATTTAACGGCAGTACCCCCGAGTTTGGTACAGGCTTCTTCTAAAATTTCACGATCCGCTTCTAAATAACCACTTAAGTAAAGAGTACCTCCAGGTTGTAATACAGCATGATATGCAGGAAGGTCATTTAAGAGGATATTTCTATTGATATTGGCAATGATGGTATCGAACTTCTTATCTCCTAAAATCGAGGCGTCGCCTTGCTTAACTACAATATCAGCACGGCCATTACGCTCTACATTTTCCAAGGAATTCTCATAACACCACGGATCAATATCTATCGCCTCAACAAAGCCAGCACCGCGCTTAGCAGCCATGATGGCCAGTACAGAAGTACCGCAACCCATATCGAGTACTGTTTGACCATCCACCTCATCTTCCAAAAGAAAACTGAGGATCATGTGTGTGGTCGCGTGATGGCCAGTCCCGAAGGACATTTTGGGTTCTATGATGATGGTGTACTCCGTATCTGGAGTATCGGTATGAAAGGGTGCCTTTACCGTGCAACGTCCGTCCACAACTATGGGATTGAAGTTCTCCTCCCATTTGGCGTTCCAGTTTTGCTGCTCTATCTCAGCCTGCTTAAAACTGATCTGAACCTCATCAGACTTTAAAATGAATATATCCGCTAATAGCTGTGGATTCCATTCTTCCTTCTGGATATAAGCTTTAACACCATCTGAAGTTTCTACAAAGCTCTCAAAACCAACTCCTCCTAGTTCCGCAATTAAGATCCCCGTAAAAGGCTGTAACGGAGCTACTGTAAAGATATATTCAATGTAGATCATTAGACCGGAAAAGCGTTTATTATAGCTGCAAAGCTATCTGCTTTAAGGGAAGCTCCACCAATAAGACCACCGTCAACATCAGGCTGACCAAAGATCTCTCCTGCATTGTTTGGCTTTACACTTCCACCGTACAAAATGGTTACGTTTTGTGCTAATTGCTCATTGTAACGCTCGGCCATATTGGAACGAATAAAGGCATGCATTTCTTGCGCTTGCTCTGGTGAGGCAGTCTCCCCAGTACCGATGGCCCAAACAGGCTCATAAGCCAAAACGATCTGCTCATATGCAGCTTCATCTAAGTCATACAAAGCGCCTTTAAGTTGTGCAGCCACAACATCAAAGTGCTTCCCGGCACGTCGGTCCTCAATGACCTCTCCAAAACAGAAAATCACCTGCATTCCCAAAGCTAAAGCAGCTTTTACCTTGTCTGCCAAAAGAGCTTCATCTTCTCCAAAGTACGCACGGCGCTCGCTGTGTCCTAGAATCACAGTCTCTACACCTATACTCTTTAGCATCGCTCCGGAGATCTCTCCGGTATAGGCGCCACTTGCATTCTGATGCATATTCTGAGCAGCTACTCCGATTGCAGCTCCCGCTGTATGATCTACTGCAGCTGCTAAATTCACAAAGGTTGGAGCAATCATTACCTCCACCCCTTCTTTTAAGGTTTCACTTTTTAAGGCAGCGATTAAATCTGCGGATTCTTGTTTGTCGCAATTCATTTTCCAGTTTCCGGCAACTAAAGGTCTTCTCATTCCAGTCTTATTTTGGGGTCGAGCCATCCATAGATCACATCGACCATGATATTAATGATTATAAATAGTAGCGCTATCACGAGTACCGCTCCCATAATGATTGGCAAATCTAAGGTATTCAGCGCATCTACGATCTCTTTTCCCAAGCCATTCCAGCCAAAAATAAATTCTACAAAAACGGCTCCGGCTAACATAGAAGCAAACCACCCTGAGATTGCAGTAATCACAGGATTTAATGCATTTTTTAAAGCGTGACGCCAAAGGAGTCTCAAGGTGCTCATGCCCTTGGCCTTGGCAGTTCTTATATATTCTTGTTGTAATACTTCCAGTAGGCTGTTACGCATCAGTTGGGTAACCACCGCTAACGGACGGATTCCCAAAACCACAGCAGGCAAGATCAAGTTCTTCCATTGTATAGAAACGCCTTCTCCAAAGTCATCAACTTCATACAGGCTTCCGGTCATGTTCAAACCGGTGACCTCATGCCAAACAAAGCCAAACAACCAGGCAAAGATGATGGCGCTAAAAAAGGAAGGCAAACTCATTCCAAAAGTGCTGATGATCTGAATCAAACGATCGATCCAACGGTCTTTATACCAAGCAGAAATCACTCCTAATAAACCACCCAGCAGCATCGCCAGGCTAATGGCAGAGATGGCCAGCACCATGGTATTGGGTAAGGTTTCACCAATGACTTGGGTAACCGGCTTCCCAGTCTTTTGAAAACTCTCGCGCAAATAGGGCGCTTTCACCACGACCTTAGTTTCTCCAAGGGTAAATAACTCTGTTGCTGCGTATTTCCCTGGGCTTAGGTAGGTGTAATTTTCTTCCGAAGTGGAATGAAAGGACAAGGGTGAAAGATCATTGAGGTAATACAGATATTGCGTCCCAATAGGTTTGTCAAAGCCGTATTTCTTTTTGACAATTGCGAGTTGTTCCGCGCTTTCGTTTTGCCCCAGCATCATTTGAGCCGGGTCTGGTAATAGCGTAAAGAGCATAAAGATCACGGTCACTACGCCAAAAAGCGTCAACAATCCATAACCCAATTTGCCCAATACGTATCGTACCACTACTGCTCTTCTTGTTTCACGTCGTCTAGGGTGAGTACTTTGTATTCAAAGTCTTCTCCAAAAAGATCTACAGCGTACTCCTCTATAGTTTGCGAGAAGCCAGCTTCTGCGCGTCGCTGATTCACATTTTCAGGATCTTTGATAGGCCAAATGAAATCTCCACGTACATCGCTATAAGACATGCCCTGTGTTCCGTAGATCTGCATTTCATTTTGGTTCATCAAATAGCGATCTTCCATCATAGCCACGAGGCGGAATGGTAATTCTCCCTTTTTACCGGCAGCTTTCATCATATCCAAATAATCTGGAATCTTCTCCGGATTGTGTTGGATCACATACCAAGCCGCAGTACTGGTGGATTCTCCTACAACACTCTTCCCAGGATAGCCCTGTGAGTTAAGCACGCGCTCCACGAAAAGTAAGTTGCTCTTATCTATAGCCATTTGACGGCCCCAAAGGTCTCCATTGTACTGATCTGGAGATAAGCCCATAGACTCTCCAATGGCTTTGCGCTCCTCGTCAGAACTTGCCATGATAAGTTTACGGTAACGTTGGTCCAAAATGGCAATACTATCCAAACGGCGTTTTAAAGTAAAATCGAGATTAGGCATAGCTCCTTCCAGCTCATTGAGCTGTAGCTCCAAGGCGTCGTTCCAATGCAGCTTTTGCATGATAGTACCCTTTTGCAATTCCAGAACTCCTGGATTGGATCTCACTATGGTTTTCAAGGTGGTCTCGTCACAGAAATAGAAATCAAAGTTGAGTTCGTACTTCTCTTTCAGCGCTTCTGTTTCCTCTTGACTTGAGGCAGACATACCGATCACCTTGTAACCGTTCTTAATAGCCTGATTGGTGATTGCACGAATATTGTCATATCCTTCCAATTCTGTATTGCTCAAGGAATAGGCCACCACAACGATCAAGTTTGGCTCCTCAAGCAGACTTGCCGATTGATCTTCTCCGTCACGCTCTATGGTGAAATCGTGAATTGGCGGCTCATAGCCTTCCTGAACTAATTTGGTCTCGTAACCGATTAGTTCCCCTTCCGTATCTGGATAGTCTCCAAAGGTCTTAATCTCTGATTCTTGGCCGTCCACATCAAACTTCCAGGTGTATTCGTAAATAGCCTTAGGTGCATCCGCAGGAACACTCATGCCCTCCTGAATATTGGCTCCGATCTTATAGGGTCTAAAATCTATTGCTGGTAGGTGCATCAAAACATAATAGCAGAAGATCATCGAAGCGATGAAAGACAACAATACTATTCCACGTCTCAGGGTTTTGGTTAAGAAAGGCTGAATGTGTTTTTGCCCTATGAACAAGATCAAAATGAGCACCAACAATACCAAGTCTTTGTAGAAACTCTCCCAAGGCGTAAGTTTCATAGCATCTCCAAAACAACCGCAATCGGTTACCTTTCCGGTGACTGCAGAATAGAAGGTCAAAAAGGTAAAGAAAACGATCATCAGCAGCAGACTCCAAACCGTGAACTTGCGAGCATAACCAAAGATGATCATCACCCCGAGTAATACTTCATAGATGACCACCACTACTGCGATCAAGAGCGCAAAGGGAATCAAAAACTCAAGGTTGAGCACCTCAGCCGCGAAATACTCTTTGAGTTTAAAGGAGAAACCTACGGGGTCATTGAGCTTAATAAAGCCACTGATCAAAAACAGTATACCGACAAATATTCTCGAAAATCCTACTAAATACTTCAAACTAAAAAGGGAATTGAATTAAACTTGAGTGGCTGTTTCTGCATGTCCCATGTGAATGAGCGCAAAAACCGCATAATTGATCATGTCTTGATAATTGGCATCTATGCCTTCTGAAACCAAGGTCTTGCCCTGGTTGTCTTCTATTTGCTTAACGCGCAATAGTTTCTGAAGAATCAGGTCAGTCAAAGAGCTTACGCGCATGTCGCGCCAAGCTTCTCCGTAATCGTGATTCTTGTCTAACATGAGTTGCTTAGTAACCGCAATCTTATCATCGTACTGAGCAATGGCCTGATCCAGATCCAGATCCGGTTGTTCCACCACACCCATTTCCAATTGTACCAAAGCCATGATGCAATAATTGATGATTCCGATGAATTCCGGAGCCTCACCCTCGTCAACCTTACGCTGCTCGGTGTGTTGCACGCTGCGGATGCGTTGGG
>NZ_JABSPU010000042.1:21154-24588 GCF_013214815.1 Gilvibacter sp. | reverse complement strand
TGCTTGTTGAAAAATTTGAGCATTTCTCCGCAGGTGGCTGGGTTCACTACTTTTAGGTAGGTTAATACTGTGAAAGGGGTGAAGAACAAACTCTGTTTAGGTGTTCTAAACATCACGGTATTACTCATAGTGAGCAAATCACTTTTGTAGAGTAGGTAACGCGCATTGTTTTTGGAATTGATAATGGCCTGCTGAATGGTTTGTTGTTCCACCCGATCAATGATCTCATGGAGGTCTTTACAGAGGTGTTCTGCCAGGGTTTTACTCAAATGACCAGATTCAAAATAATAGTAAACCTGTTGCAAGGTTCCATTGATGGTGTTGTCATTCCAAAACTCGGTGATGTCCAAATAATTATAGGTTTCTGCCAATTGCATGGTAGTTTCAATCAAGCTGGCCGGGATTGTAGGGAGAAACTCTTCAAAGCTCATCTTGGCCATGCTGCCGTCTTCATCCAAAAACTTAAGCCAAACGTAAAATTTGTATTTAGTGATGTAAGTGTTGGTCAGGGTAAAAAATATGGGAATGTCTTTGGCAGAATAGATAATCTCAACTCCTTTGGCACTGATAAGGGGTTCAATACTTTTCATGGAGACCAGGAAGTATTGTTCCAAACCTTCAAGACTGGTTATAGGCGGTGACTTTTCTACCAGCAAAGTGTTTTGTTGTCCCACCTCAAAGAGCCTATTCAAGGAGATCTTGTAGTGTCGCGCTAAGGTTACAGCTTCATCTAAGCTCAGTTGTGATTTCAGGTTGATGCGTCTGTAGGCCGCGTCATAGCTAATGTCTAAAACGTTGGCCACCTCGTCCACAAAGGATCGTTCTGCCGGAATCTGGGCTTTGAGATTGGCCCAAAGCGCTTCTTGTGAAATATGCAAACTCATAGCTAAATATTTTATTTGTTTTCAATATATGCAAAAATTTGAGGCTTCAAAGCCTGAATATCACATTTGGTTTGTGTATTTCGCTTGTATTTTCGATTAGAATTTTGAGGTCGAAAGGCTTTTCCCCAGCGTCTATTGAGCTCTTAAAAACAGTCGAATTATGAGATATTTAAAATTAGTCTTAGTGGCAGCCTTCACCTTTGGCGCTTTCTCCAATTGCGCTTTAGAAGAAGAAAACAGTCAGCGTGTTCGTGGAAAACTCGTGAGTGAGGTGAGCGGTGAGGGGATACCCAATGCGCGCGTGGATGGGAAAGTTCAAAAATCAAGCGGCAGTGGTTTTTTTAGCAGTACTGTGGATTTAGGCCGAGCAGAAATTGTCACAGATGCCAACGGGGAATTTGAATTCAATGTCGGTTACGAATCCAGAAAGGATTGGGTGTGGTTTGTAAAACCCGATGAAGATCAAACTACGGCCATCCTCAATTTGATCCCTCGTTTTGATATGGATGATTTAGAAGAAGGCCCAGTTTTGCTTTACGTTCGTGAATTTCATCCGTTAGAAATTGAAATTAAAAACACCACTCCTTTTGATGAAAACGACTTTATAGGGGTGTCTGTCTTTTTTACGGTACAACAGAATAATAACGAGGTCAATGCCCGCTATTTCCACAATGTGTTCTATGCCTTTGAGAACAGATCGGGTGTCAATTTACCTTGGGATCCTCCTGCATATGATGACGGCTTACGACCTGAATGGTTGGGAGACTCCATTGATGCTACCCTTTTCGGTAGACTCCAAGAAGCCACAGAATATAGGGTGATCTGGAATGTTAGAAAGAATGGGGTGTGGACGGAATACAGTACGGACTTAACTCCGGTGAACACAACGGGCCTAAATCGGGTTGTCATTGAATACTAAAAACAGAACTTATGAAATCGATCTATAAATATTTATTCATGGTTCCACTAATGGCTACCACTTTCTTAGTAGCTCAAGAAGACCAACGTTTTCAATACGATTCTTTCTCTATGCAACCGCTGGGTTTGTACAAAGGACAATTGAATCAGGAGGGGATTTCGGGTCGTGTTGATTTGAACTTTAGAACTGGAAAAAAGCGAATCTCTTTGGCGGCACATGCCGGTTCTGAAGCAAATTTTCTAAGCGCAAGTGGGGAATTTGTGAGTTTTGAAGGACTCTACGGATACAGTTTTAAACCGATTCCCCGAGTAGAACTTGATTTGCAAATTGGTTTGTCTGCCATACGATTTGAAAGTAACGGTACTGATTTGTTTTCTGGATTGGATACCTTCTTTGTTCAAGCACCAAAAAGCGCTCAGGTTTCTGATGCAGGTTTGGTAGGCAAGTACTTGCTAGGTGTCCCTATATTGGTAAAAATTAGAATCCCAACAGGGCCTCGATTTTCCTTGGGGCTGCAAGGGGGTTATCACTTCAATAAGTTAGTCAACTTTGCCCATTGGGGTATAGTACTGCAATGGAACAAAAGACGTGAATAAAAAAAGGCGGCATCAAGCGGCCTTTTTAATGTCGTAGTCGAGGGTCGACGGTTAAAATTTGAAGTGAAGACCACTAAATACTCCGAAGAAAAAGGGTCTGAAATTATTCACCGTTGTGTTCTCTGGTTTATTCATTTGAATCTTGAACATAGGATCCAAGTTCAGCTGGAAGTGCTTGGTAATCTCATATTTAAAACCAAGTCCAAGATTTAAGGTGTATCCCAGGTTGGTCAAATTGTTCGATTTTCCCACGCGAACGCTCTGTCCGTTATCATTAACGGCAAATATGCGATTGTCATCTAAAACCATAAGACTAGCTCCTCCGATCAAATTAGCACCGAAACGATTGTTGATGAACGAATATTGATATTCCACGGGTATTTCTAAATAGGAAATATCCTGGTCTATAGTCACCACATCATTAGATTCAAAGAATGCAGTTGCGCTCGGGTCCAAAGGAATTCCGCCATCAGAGATCTCAGCCCCTGGGTCAATACCGGTCAATTGATAGATGTTTACCACATTATCAATGATATTGACTTGGAAGTTTTGAGTGTTGTATCCCAGATTTACACGGTTGAGTCCAAAACGCAAGGCCGATTTTTCATTGACCTGATTCTTGATCTGCAAACCGTAGCTCAAATTGGTTTCACCTTCACGGGTGTTACCTTCCAAACGAGCATCCAACATAGAGGCGCGCGTCAGTGAGCCATAAGTAGTAGGAGCGATTACGGCACCTACAGACCAGCTGTAGTTGGTCAGTTCTTCTCGGCGCAACATGCGTTCAAAGGCCTTGAATTCTTTGGTCTTTTTAATCTTTTTCTCTTCATACTTGATTACTGGCAGTGGAGTGGCTTCTCCAGTCGCTGTGATCTCAACATCTGTGGCAAAATTGGAAGCGTCAATGCCTACTGCGCCTACAGTGTTTTTTGGAAGCACATAATAACCTCTTGCTGGATATTGACCACTTTGACCGCTTGTAATGCTTCTAGTTGCTGCGGACGTAACTGTTGTTGTTGATGAGGAAGTAGTAGT
>NZ_JABSPU010000042.1:2689-21144 GCF_013214815.1 Gilvibacter sp. | reverse complement strand
AATTCGGAGTTCTGGTATTGCTAGGCGTGTCTGAACTCACCCCAGAGCTTGTAATTCCTGTTGTGGTATTACTGGTCCCCGTACTATTATTTGATTCAGTGCTATTTGTAGAGCCAGTCACAGTAGAAGTATTGCCTGAAGTTCTTGTTGAAGCTACAGTACTGGTACTAATACCCGTTGAGGTAGTAGTTGATTGCGAATTGGGTACTTGTTTTACTGCGGTACTGGTCTTCGTATCTTTTGATGCGCGAGTGGATGTAGCTCCTGTTGTAGCAACGGATGTTTCAGTTGCAGACGAGTTTGATGAACTGCTCGATGGTGTTTCAGCAGTAGTTGGAGTTTCTCCGGAAACAACTCCAGAGGAAGTACTTTCTGTTGCAACAGCATCAGATGCTGATGTTGGAAGGCTTGATTCTGAACTTGAACTTGTGGTCGTATCATTCTGAGTTTCCTCCGCAGCGATTGGAGTTAACTCTGATGTTCCTTGAGGATCGATTCCAGATGGATCCATCCCTGATTCGGAAGGCGCGCTTTGCGATTCCGTTAATTCTGTATTAGCATTTGGATTTGGATCCGTGCTTGTCGAAGAAGCGAATTTCCAAATTCCGAAGGCAGTTACCCCTACGATTAAAACAGCAAGACCAGATTTTAGCCAGAATGGAATCCCTTTGGGGCTAGTCCCCTCGGCATCCAGTTGGGTGGCGATTTGGTCCCATTGCGCTGCACTATCTGCCGGACCTTCATTGAGGTCTGCCAGTCGCTGCTTAAATGCTGCTCCTATGTCTTGTTTATTATCCATGTTTAAGATTCTTTGTCAAAGGATGGTCCTGCTTGAGAGCGAGTACCTTCTCCTTCAAGATCAACTTGGCGCGATGTAAATTTGATTTAGATGTACCCGAGGATATTCCCAGTTGGTCTGCTATTTCATTGTGCGAATAGCCATCGAGTTCGTAGAGGTTAAAAATCAGGCGATACCTGCTGGGCAGTTCTTGCACCAGAACCAATAAGGTCTTTAAGGGCAATTGCATGGCCTGTTCATCGATCTCCGTGTCTTGTTCAGCAATGCGCTGTTCATCAACAGAGACCGTATAAAGGTCTTTCTTGTAGCGGTCAATGGCAGAGTTGATCACAATGCGCTTCATCCAGCCTTCAAAGCTTCCTTTGTCGGCGTACCGCTTGATGTTTTGGAAAATTTTTATGAAACTATCTTGGAGGTGGTCTTCGGCTTCTGCCTGACTCTTGCAATACTTCAAACACAAAGTGAAGAGTACGTCTTTATAACGCAAAAACAATTCACTTTGTGCTTGTCTGTTTTGCTGTTTACATAGCTTTATGAGCTCATGAAGTTCCAAGTATAGTTTTCATTTTTAGGAATCTGATGCGACGCCTATTGCTTGGTAAACTTATAAGTAGTGTCTTCTGGTGCAACACAGTCAGACTGCAAGTCGTTCCCGAAGGTTAAGAAGAACACAGTGTCGTCACTCAAGTCATAAGTGGAAGCATCTCCTAATGGTGGTCCAAAGTAGTCGGCTCCAGAACCACATGCACAATTACTTTCCTGTAGTGGAACAATGATGTTTCCACAAACTAGTGTGTATCTAAAGTCATTTGGAGTGGTACAGTAATCTGGATAGTTCGAGGTGAAGAATACACGCTCTGTACTGAAATCTCCGACAGTCACTTCAACAATAGAACCGTCATCAAAGGTAGGTCCGTCAACGTAAGGAGTGATCTCTTCGATCAAATATTCACCAACCATAAAAGTTTCTTCTACAGGACAGATCACTGCAGGAGCATATTGGAATGGTGAGTTGAAGAATCCACCGGTAATGATACCTCCGGCGTTGCTAACTGAAAATACACGTCCGTCAGTCAAGTTCAAGGACAAACGGATATTGAATACGTCTCCTCCAAATAGATCTGCTTCTGTTACTCCGAGAGCGCCGAGCATTTCATCAAGAGTTACGCTTACGATTCCACGTGGCAATCCGAATGGTCCTGGGCTAAAAGCTGCACGATCAACAGTTCCGATCTGCACTTCTGCCGCAGAAGAATCTCCATTATCGGGAGAATTGTCTGTAAGCGCTACAAACACGTCAACGGATTGTAGTAAGTCTCCATTCTGATTGTCTTGGGCTTCTACTTCAACTTCAAACTTGGCACCTTCCACACCGATGGGGAGTTCACCAGAGATCACGTTGATAGTTCTCAAAACGGCTCCGCTGTCAACGCCTTCCAATACCTGGTCAATGGTATTGTTTGAATCCTTTTCACAGGAAACGGCCATAAGTGCGACAACAACTGAGCAAATTAGTACGTAAAATTTCTTCATTTTTAGTGGTGTTGTTTAGTTAATAGACTTGCTTTTTTCTAAAGGTTGCGTTAAAAATAACTTTTATTTGGCGAATAATAAAAAAAGCCGCTGTAACAGCGGCTTTTCTCAGGTTTATTAGATCAGAAATCGGTCTTAATTGCGGTCTTTACGATCGCGACGATTGTCTCTGTTTCTGTTATCACGACCTCCGCCTTTGCGATCATCGCGTTCTCTTGGCTTACGCTCCACGTAACCTTCTGGTTTTGGCAACAAGGCTTTGCGAGAAACTTTCTCTTTGCGTGTGCGCTTGTCAATTCCGAAGTACTTCACGTCAAATACGTCACCCATGTTTACCACATCAGTTACGTTTTCTGTGCGTTCCCAAGCCAACTCAGAAACGTGTAGCAATACTTCGTTACCAGGAGCTTCAAGGTATTCTACTACCGCTCCGAAGTCTAGGATCTTGATCACTTTTACTTCGTAAACGCTTCCTACATCCGGCTTAAAGGTAATGGAAGCGATCTTGGCCAATACCGCGTCGATTCCGTCTTGGTCTGTGCCAAGGATCTCTACGATTCCTTCTTCTGTCACTGGGTCTTCGTTGATCACGATAGTGGTTCCAGTTTCCTTCTGAAGTTCTTGGATCACTTTTCCACCAGGTCCAATAAGGGCTCCGATGTATTCGTTTGGAATGATTTCGGTAACCATTTTTGGAGCGTGAGGCTTCACAGTCTCGTTTGGTTGTGCAATGGTGTCGGTCAATTTGCTCAAAATGTGCAAACGTCCGTCACGAGCCTGCTTCAATGCGTTCACCAAGATCTCATAGCTAAGCCCTTTGATCTTGATATCCATTTGACAAGCCGTGATACCATCCGCAGTACCGGTTACTTTAAAGTCCATATCACCCAAGTGATCCTCGTCTCCAAGAATATCACTCAATACGGCGTATTTATCTCCTTCTGAGATCAATCCCATGGCAATACCAGAAACTGGCTTGGTCATAGCAACACCAGCATCCATAAGTGCCATTGTACCGCTACATACTGTAGCCATAGAAGAAGAACCGTTAGATTCTAGTACTTCTGATACCACACGTACCGTGTATGGGTAATCGTCAGGAATCATTCCTTTAAGGGCGCGTTGGGCCAAGTTTCCGTGTCCTACCTCACGTCTTGAAGTTCCGCGAATTGGACGGGCCTCACCAGTTGAGAAAGGAGGGAAGTTATAGTGGAGGTAAAAACGCTCCTCACCTTCATAAGAAGGCATGTCAATAATGTTTGCATCTCTAGAAGTACCTAGGGTTACAGTAGCCAAAGCCTGAGTTTCCCCACGAGTAAAGATCGCAGAACCGTGTGTAGAAGGTAGGTAGTCTACCTCACACCAGATCGGACGAACTTCATCAGTCTTACGACCATCCAAACGTAAACCTTCATTCAAGGTCAAGTCACGAATGGCTTTCTTTTGAGCTTTTGCCACATACTTGTGGATCAATTTACCCAACTCGTCTTGCTCTTCTTCAGAGAACGATGCGAATACTTCTTCTTTGATCTCACTAAAGGCCTGACCGCGCTCGTGCTTAGCAGAACCTGCCTTAGCAATAGCGTAAGTTTTGTCGTAAACCATGTCGTGGATCTTTTGCTCTAAAGCTTCGTCGTTGTCTTCCGGGTCGTACTCGCGTACTTCCTTCTTTCCAACAGCTTCTGCCAAACGCAACTGGGCAGCACACTGAACTTTGATCGCTTCGTGTGCAGCTTTGATCGCATCTGCCATTTCCTCTTCTGAGATCTCATCCATCTCACCTTCTACCATCATTACAGAATCGGCAGAAGCTCCAACCATCATATCGATGTCAGATTGCGCCAATTGTTCAC
This sequence comes from Gilvibacter sp., assembly GCF_013214815.1. Taxonomy (GTDB): domain Bacteria; phylum Bacteroidota; class Bacteroidia; order Flavobacteriales; family Flavobacteriaceae; genus Gilvibacter. The sequence goes on along the minus strand of NZ_JABSPU010000042.1, from coordinate 16,959 downwards.
GAGTAGGGTTGATGATGAATTCTCCGTCTACACGAGCAACACGTACTTCTGATATCGCACATTCAAACGGAAAGTCTGAAAGTTGGATCGCAGCAGACGCAGCCAAACCGGCCATAGCATCTGGCATTACGTTCTCGTCGTGAGACATGAGTTGAATCATTACTTGAGTTTCTGCGTGGTAATCCTTTGGGAAAAGCGGACGCAATACGCGGTCAACCAAACGCATGGTCAAAACCTCGCCGTCACTAGGACGTGCTTCACGCTTAAAGAATCCACCTGGATAACGACCGGCTGCCGCAAATTTCTCGCGGTAGTCTACCGTTAAAGGCAAAAAGTCAACATCTGCTGAGTGGTAGTTAGAAACTACAGTACACAGCATCATACATTTACCGGACTGCACCACAACGCTTCCGTGCGCTTGCTTGGCTAGTTTTCCAGTTTCGATAGAGATCTCTCTACCGTCTCCAAGGTCAATGACCTCTTTATAAGTCTTTGGTATCATAAAAATGATTTGGTGCTCTTTTTAAAAAAGAGCGGGTTAACAATGGTTTGTTGTTGTGTAGTGAAGTGGAACCATCGTTGACCTAATGAAAAGCAACTTAGTAGCTTTTTCGTAATCTTCCCCTAAGGTAAGATAAGTAAAGAGGGGCTCCAAAAGCCCCTCCAAAAGTATACGTTTTATTTACGTAGTCCTAGTTCTTTAACGATAGCACGGTATCTCATGATGTCTTTCTTCATTAGATAATCTAATAGTGAACGACGCTTACCTACTAGTTTCACCAAAGATCTTTCGGTGTTGTAGTCTTTGTGGTTTTTCTTGAGGTGCTCTGTCAAGTGAGAGATGCGGTAAGTGAATAACGCGATCTGCCCTTCTGCAGAACCGGTGTCTTGTGCAGACTTCCCGTGTTTTTTAAAGATGTCTTCTTTTACTTTTGGTGTTAAATACATGCCAACATTTATTTAAATAATTTTTATGTACGTCGTGCCCTTACGGCAACAGGGCGCAAATATAGTGCAATTCTTCTATATCTTTCATTGATAGCGGCTTAAAAATTGCCCGAATTCGGTGCTGAACTTCGTCATGAAGGCCTGAATTACAATAAAAACCAGTGTTTTCTCAATTTAAGCATAGCAGCGCTACGGTTAAATTGAAAAACTCTATATCGCTGGGTTTTGCAGTAATTCTGAGCTGTAATAGATTTTCTGCTCCTAATTCGGGCTAAATTTTTAAATGGATTTTAAACCTTTCTTAACATTTCCTGTCATAAGAACACAAACTCAAAAAATTTGAAAAAATGAAAACCAAATTTCACCCTTTGCGATTACTTAGTGTACTGGCTGTAGGAGCCCTGACCTTGACCAGCTGTTCTAGTGACGATTCAGAAGTTACTAGCGAGCAAGAAGAAGTCAACGCGCAGATCAGCGTGGAGACGATCAACCAGGTAGACGAGATTGACCTTGTTGATGAAGAACTGACCAATATTACCTTAGATATCATTGCTTCCGCAGAAGCTGACGCAAATGGCTTTGCCGCCAAAGTATCTGATTTTTTGCCCCCTTGTGTTACCGTGACTACTGTGGTAACCGATACCAGCGTTGAACGTACCGTAGACTTTGGTGACGGATGCGAACTCCCTACAGGAAATACGCTTTCTGGAAGTTATACCATCTTTCACAGCGTAGATACGGATGCCCCTTCTCGTACCTTTCAAGTACAAACCAGTGATGACTTTTTCTTTAATGATATCAGCGTGAATGGTTCAAAAACTATTGTGCGCAGTATCAATGACGCCGGAAACCCAAATGCCAATAAAACGGTGAGTCTTGATGTGGTTTGGCCCGATGGAGAAACCATGAGTTATTCCGCCAACAAGAATCGTGAATGGATTGAGGGCGCGGGTACTGGTTTCTGGGGAGACAATGTTTTCCTTCTGAGTGGAACCGTGAACTTCACCAACCGTTTGGGCGTGTCTTACAGCAAAGAAACTGTAGAGCCATTGCGCAGAGAATGGGCTTGCAGATTCATTGTAAGCGGTGTTTTAGAACTCAGCCGTGAAGATGCTACCGTGAGCCTTGATTTTGGTGACGGAACCTGTGACCCTTTCGGAACTTTGACCTTGCCTTCTGGAGAGGAGCAAGTCATTAGGTTAAGAAGATTTTTAGCGAATTAAGTTGCTAATTAGTTTTCAGTAGTGGTTTACTGATTGGTTTTAGGTGAAAAGAGCGCTGATAGGCGCTCTTTTCTATTTACGGTCATCGAGTGATTTGCTGAAAGCAAATTGTATCGAGATGACATTGAGAAGTTAGCTTTCCGCTTCGCGGGTACCTCACTCAAATGTCTACCAGACATTTGATTTTGCAGTGCAAAATATCGTGAGGTAAGGTAGCTTGCTGCAGTCCCTAACGCGAGTTCTTTTCTGCTTTAAATAAAGCAGACAAACTTTTCGATAAACTTTCTTTTTACTTCTTTATCTACTTTTTCCCATTACGGCAAAAAGTAGCAAAAAGCGCTAGCGACGCTCACTCGTCTCTAAAATCTACGCCACCCGCCGCCACAGCTGTGCGGAGTTCGCACTCGGCTTTGCCTCGTCGCTGTTCCACACAGCTATCATCCATCTACTGCTGGCTTGATTTTAACGAGACTCGCGAGAGGTCGCGTTAATGGGCTTGTTTAAAAGAGAAGATCACAACTTAGATTAGTCACAATCTCTTTGTCTGATAGCCTCATACATAACTATTCCTGTAGATGTAGATAAATTAAAGCTCTCAACTTTGCCTCTCATTTTTATGTAAATACTAAAATCGCAAAGGTTGAAAGCCTCATTACTTAAACCCTTAGATTCTTCACCAAACCAAATTGCGAGTTTCGGAATTTTAAGATTAGCTTTTTCAATTTGGAAACATCTTGAGGTTTTAAGATGTGGAGATGTGGCGACATTAGTGAAAAGATTACTTTTCAAATATTCGAAGCAAGAAGAGGTAGTGTGAAAGACTTTTACATTAGTCCATTTTACCGCTCCATTTGAGTTTTTCAGAATCGATTTTCTCGACCTTATTTTTTCCAAATCATCCTCTAATCTCTTTTGTCCATCAATAACAAATAACTCATCAACTCCTAAACCATTTACATTCCTTATCACATTACCAATGTTCATAATGAAATTTGGGTTTTCAAGTACGGTTATCAAATGTCGGTCTTTAGTCAAAACGATTGCTTATAAATAGATTTGGCTAATTTCTAACTTTTTCTGCGACATTCGCGCGAGTACGTAGCAAAACTAGCTGCTATTGGCGACTAAGGCTGTGCTGCATAGTACTTTGGCGTAGCCAAAAACGAACGCAGCTCAGCCCAGACATGGCAGCGTAGTTTTCAAGGAGGAGTACGTGTCGCTAGCGTTTTTTGTTTCTTTTTTGTGCAATGCCAAAAAAGAAAGGGAGAAAAATAGATAACAAAAAAAGCACCCATCGGGTGCCTTTCTCTTAAGCTGTTTTTTCTCTAAGCGGACGATTCAAAATCAAATCCAAATAGAGATTGATATTGCGCTTTAGATCTTTTCTGTGGGAGATGAAATCCAAGAAACCGTGCTCCAACAAGAACTCCGAAGATTGGAATCCTTCTGGCAGGTCTTTCCCGGTAGTATCTCTTACCACACGAGGTCCCGCAAAACCGATCAAGGCTCCCGGCTCAGAAATGTTGATGTCTCCCAACATGGCAAATGATGCTGTTGTTCCTCCCGTAGTTGGGTCGGTACATAAAGAGATGTATGGAATCTTTGCTTCTGCCAACTGCGCCAATTTAGCAGAGGTCTTAGCCAACTGCATAAGAGACAGAGCAGCTTCCATCATTCGAGCTCCACCAGATTTAGAGATCATCAAGAACGGAATGTTATTCTTAAGACTGTAATCTGCAGCACGCGCGATCTTCTCGCCCACAACAGATCCCATAGAACCTCCGATAAAACGGAAATCCATACAAGCGATCACCAAATCAGCACCCATAGATTTTCCAACCGCTGTGCGAACAGCATCTTTAAGTCCGGTTTTGTCTTGAGCGTCTTTTAAGCGATCTGAATATTTTTTAGTGTCTTCAAACTTTAGTGGATCCTTAGAAACTAGATCCTTGTCCAATTCTTTGAACTCATTGTCGTCAAAAAGGATCTCAAAGTATTCTTTAGAACCTACGCGTACGTGGTAGCCATCTTCTGGGCTCACGTAAAAGTTCTTTTCTAACTCTTCCGCGTCAACAATTTTCCCAGTAGGTGATTTGTACCACAGTCCTTTAGGAACATCTTTCTTGAGTTCAGTAGGGGTTTGAATTCCCTTCTTTGTACGTTTAAACCAAGCCATTTCTTAAAGGGTGTTTACATTGTTAAGGTCCTCAAATGCTTTCTCCAAACGCTTGCGGAAAGTGATCTCACCTTCGCGCAACCATTTGCGAGGGTCGTAATATTTCTTGTTTGGTACTTCAGCCCCATCAGGGTTACCGATCTGTGTTCTTAGGTAATCGATGTTTCCAGTCATATAGTCACGAATACCCTCGCAGAACGCAAACTGTAGGTCGGTGTCAATGTTCATTTTCACCACTCCGTAGCCGATGGCTTCGCGAATCTCCTCTAAGGTAGAACCACTACCGCCGTGGAAAACAAAGTCAACTGGGTTGTGCCCGGTTCCGAATTTAGCCTGAACATACTCCTGAGAGTTCTTCAAGATCTTTGGAGTTAGCTTTACGTTTCCAGGCTTGTATACCCCGTGTACGTTTCCAAAGGCTGCAGCAACGGTAAACTGATCGCTCACTTTCATGAGTTCTTCATAAGCGTAAGCCACTTCTTCGGGTTGGGTGTAAAGTTTAGAGGCGTCAACATCAGAGTTGTCTACACCGTCTTCTTCACCACCAGTGATTCCCAGTTCGATCTCTAAGGTCATGCCCATTTTGGTCATGCGCTCTAGATATCTTTTAGAGATCTCAATGTTTTCTTCAATCGGTTCCTCAGAAAGGTCCAACATATGACTGCTGTACAAAGGAGTTCCGAATTGCTTGTAGTGCGCCTCACTGGCATCCAGCAAGCCGTCAACCCAAGGCAATAGTTTTTTGGCGCAGTGGTCTGTGTGCAAGATCACTGTGGCTCCGTAAGCCTTAGCCATTTCATGTATGTGTCGCGCTCCAGCGATTCCGCCGGCAATCGCAGATTTTTGATTTTCGTTAGAAAGACCTTTTCCAGCATTGAATTGCGCACCTCCGTTGGAGTATTGAATAATTACTGGAGCGTTAAGGGCAACTGCTGTTTCCAGTACAGTGTTTACGGAGTTGGTTCCAACTACGTTTACTGCTGGCATGGCAAAGCCTTTTTCTTTCGCTAGTTTGTGGATTTCCTGAACTTCTCTACCGGTAGCTACTCCCGGCTTAATAGAATGACTCATAAAGACGTTTTTCAGTATGGGTTAGGGTAGCAAAAATAACAAAAAAACTACTGCTTGCCCCAGACTGTGGCTAGAATCAACGCTAACGTTTTAGCTGATGGATTTAGAAGGGATAATTCACCCCGATATTAAAGACTGCATTGGCAAAGTTATACTCCTTAAACCAACGGTCTCCAAGGGGTCGCGCGGGGTTGTGTGTTTTAAAGCCCGTATCAAAACGCAGTACAAAAAAGCCAAAGTCATAACGGATACCAAAACCGCTTGCTACTGCCAATTCGCCTAAATCGCTCAATCCGGAGAAACGAAAAGCTTCATCTTCTTGAGAATCCAAAACGTTCCAAATATTCCCAGCGTCCACAAAGAGCGCACCTTTTAAGGCGCCCAAAAGGGTGAAGCGATATTCGGCATTAAAGGCGAGCTTGAAGTTAGCTTCATTAAAGTCTAAGCGGCTACCGCTGCTACCTGGGCCGAGGTCAAACGGTCGCCAGCCACGGTTGTCGTTAGCTCCTCCAGCAAAGTATGAGCGAATAAAAGGTATGCTGTTGCTGTTGCCGTAAGGGATGGCAATACCTCCAAAGCCGTGGACGGCTAAAACTGCATTTTGATTGATCTCCCAGTGGCGAATAAAATCAATTTCTCCTTTAATGTATTGCGAGAATTCTACACCTAAGGCTTTTCTGTTTCCGTCTTCAGCAACATCGGTGTCTGCTAAATTGGTAAGCAGGGACAAGAAGTTTCCTGCAGATTCCAACTTCCAACGCCAGCGTGAAAAGCTCAAATCATAAGTGTCTTCGCGGGAATCCCTGATCCAGGTCACACTAGAACTAAAGATCAAATTGTCCTCAGACAAACGATCCCGTCTTTCATCTACACTGGCCAGTTCTTCCAAGTTGTCCTCAGTAAAGGTCAAGCCGTCTGGATTGTCTCCAAGGGCATCGATCAAAAACTGATCGATCTCTTCTGGAATACCCAAGGAACCACTCTCAGGGTCTTCAAACATATAGCCGCTGCTGGTCGCAATATCGTTAACAATATCAAAAGAGCTGCGGTATACATTAAAGAAGTTACTGGTGTTCAAATTGCGCACGTACTGAATGTCTGCCAGGCTGAGGTTCCAACTTTTAGTTCGAGTGGGCTTCCATTGATAATTGAAGGCCAAATTCAGGTTTTGTCTGTCCAGACCAATATTGTTTTGAAATCCAACCCCAGTGCTTATGCGCGTTTTGGGCGACATATATTTAGGGATAATCCTATCCGTATTGAGCGGAAAAAGAATCCGCGGAAATTGCAGCGCTGCGTTCCCACCTACATCAGAGATGTTGAAGAAGCTTCGATCGGCATCGGCAGCATCTTGAGAAGAACCCAAAGAGCCTCGGGCCGAAAGTTCCAGAGTTTCTGCACCTTTAAACACATTCCGAATAGAGAAGGTCGTCCTAAAGGCAACCCCAAATTCTTGGACCGTAGAGGTGGAGGCATCAAAGTTGACATCCAGATTGTACTTCTTAAGCGGCGTGAGCAGTATGTTGGCGATAAGTCCATTGCCCTCTGGATCATTCGGGTCTGGACTGTATTCTATGGTCGGATATCTAAATACGTTGAGGTCACTGATCTGATTGTAGGTTAGCGAGCGATCCACATCTCGGAACACTTCTCCAGGGGTAATGGAAATTACATCGGTGATGGCCTTCGGCTTGTAATCCAAACCTTGGTAACTGTAGAGTTCAAAGTCATCGTAATTCACACGGTCTGTCAACTGCTCGTAGCCCAAAGCGTATCGGTAATCGGTGACAATACGCACCTTGTTGACATCATAAGATTTGAAGGGTTCCGTATAGGTGCTGTCTGGTGTGGTGATGGTTCGATCTGGAATCACATAAGTGATTAGTGCTTTGTGGTTGGTCTCAGAAGTGTCGCCTTCAAAAGTGACGTACTCAGTGTCAAAATCATAGAGGCCTGAGTTGCGGAATTGCAGCGTCAAACGATCGATCTCATTCTCAAAATTCTCGGCGTTGTACTGTTCGCCTTCAACAATAAAACTTTGCTCTTTGGTCAGTTGGAAGAGTGAATCTACCACAGCAGAACTTATGTTGGTTTGGATGGAGTCGATGATATAAGGCTCATAACGAATCACCTTGTAATTGACTTTGGCGCGTTGGGTGCTGTCTCCGTTCACATTGAAACTAGCCTGAGTATTGAACCAACCTCTGCGGCGGTAATAACGTTCCAGACGTCTGCGGGATTTTTCCAGTTTGGCGTCGTCAATAACTACAGGGGCTTCCCCAATTTTTTTGATCCAATTGTTGATCCCCACATAAGATTGCTCCAATTCATAAAGCTGTTTGGCCGATAGCTTTTTGGTCAAGCGTTGCTCGCGCTTGGGTTTCTTTTTAAGCCAGTCTTGAAAGGTGCTGTCCGGATCCTTTTTCGCGAAGTTGTAAATGTGCAAACTAAACGGAATGCCTAGCACACGGGTATTTGGGCGTTGGGAGAGTTGATCGTAGATATAAGGGTCTTTGATGACCTCCCCATCTACGTTGATCTCATTCTCAATCAAGAGGTATTTGCCTTGTGGAACCCGCTTGACCGCGTTGCAAGAATACAGCAACAAGGCCGTAACAAATATTAATACTATTTTTGAGTGAAGTTGCTTCAAGCGGCTTTTAGATTACATCAAAAATAAACTATTTCCGATACAGTCCGCCTTAATTTAGCAAACTGCATCAACAATGTATTTTGGATTGGAAGGTTGCAGGGGTTTGCACGGAAATACCTCCAGAACTATGCTGAGCAAGAACACCTTAAAATACCTAACGTCACTGCGTCAAAAAAAGTACCGAGACCGTCACGAGGTTTTCGTGGCAGAAGGCCCAAAACTGATCCAAGATCTCATGGCCGCGGGTTTGAAGCTCGAATCCCATTACACGACAGATCCTAGTGTGTTCTCTGAGACGACTTCGGAGGTGATCAGTGCTGCGGAACTCAAAAAAATCAGCAACCAAAAATCACCCAATACTGCCTTTGCAATTTTTAAGCGAAAGACCCTTACGGTATTAAATGAAAAGGGGCTTATCCTCGCTTTAGACAGTATACAAGATCCGGGCAATTTGGGAACCATCATGCGTTTAGCCGATTGGTTTGGGGTAGAAGATATTGTCTGTACGAAAGAAACTGCAGATTGTTATAACCCAAAGGTGGTGCAAGCTTCTATGGGAAGCTTGGCAAGGGTTCAATTGCATTATTTGGCCGATTTGCCTGCTTGGTTAACCCAATCGGACTTGCCCGTTTATGGCGGATTCATGCAAGGAGAGAATGTCTACCAAACTGCTTTGCCTGAGCATGCCGTTTTGGTGATGGGCAATGAAGGGCAAGGAATTTCTAAGGAAGCTTCCGCAGTGATAGATACCAAATTGAGCATTCCCAATTTCGGAGCAGGGCAAGAGAGTTTGAACGTCGCTACAGCTACAGCTGTTTTACTTAGCGAGTTTAAACGGTCTATTGGAAAGTAAAGTTGATGAAGATCCCGCGGGTGCTCATCGCACCAATATTTCCAGTCCAGGGACTGTTGGGGTCGTTGTCTGGGATCAGCTCATTGTTCATGGCAAAGACCCCACGGATAGATGGTGTGAACTTAAAGTAGAAGAGGTAAAAGTCAATTCCAAAGCCAACTTCCCAGAATTGGGCTGTGGGTTCCATTCTAAATTCCCCTCCTGAGTTATCTTGAGGGTTGTCACTGTTGCTCGATAGATTCCAAGCTGTAGAAACCCCTCCGACAATAAAAGGCTTGAAGTTATTCAAACGTTTAGTGGATACCTTCAGCAGCAGAGGTAGGTGGATGTAAGTCGATTTAACCTCTCGCAGTATATCGCGTTCTTCTGTAAATCCTGGAAAACGCAGATCGCGCTGAGAAAAGTAAAGCCCCGGCTCCAAGCGTAGGTTCATATGCTCATTCAGGCGCATATCTCCAATAAGTCCTACGTTGAATCCACCACCCCGGTCTACCACTATATCCTCTACTTGAGGTCCATTATACTCGATCTTAAAATCGTAGGAGTTGAAGCCTAAAAAGTAACCCCAGGTCAAAAAACGCTTGTCAAAGGTTTCCAGATTAGCCAAGCGCTCCTTGCTAAACAGCTGTGCTTGTGCAGTCTGCGCAAAAATGGCAAATACAAGTATCAGGATCAATTTTCTACTCATGCTTTGGTAGCAGTATAAATGGTGGCAACACCAAAGGTTTGTGGCTTATTTTCAGTCTCTATAAACCCAATTTTTGCAAAAATATTGTTGAGACGTTCGCCATATGGGAAAGCGGCTGCACTTTCAGACAAATAACCGTAGGCTACTTTATCTTTAGAAAACAACTTTCCAATGAGCGGCAAGATACCTTTTGAGTAGAATTTATAGCCCTGTTTGTACGGAAATTTTTCTGGTACCGAAGTTTCTAAGACCACAAAGAGTCCTCCAGGCTTGAGAACACGTAGAATTTCGGTCAGTCCTTTTTCTAGATTTTCAAAGTTTCTGATTCCGAAGGAAACCGTAATGGCATCAAACTGATTGTCTGGGTAAGGCATCGCTTCTGAGTCTGCTTTTACAAACTCCAAACGATCTGCAAAAGAGGCTGCTGCGGTCTTTTTGCGAGCCACGCTGAGCATGCCTTCAGAAATATCTAAGCCGGTAACCTTGGCTTTGTCCAAGCGCTGTGCAAAAGCAATGGCGAGGTCTCCAGTACCCGTGGCAATGTCCAAAACAGTCTCTGGATCTTGGGCTACGATCATCTTTACCACCTTTCTGCGCCATTTTTGGTCGATACCAAAAGTGATCACCCGATTGAGCCCATCATAGCGGTTAGAGATGTTGTCAAACATCTGTTCTACCTGCGCTTTTTTGTTGAGGTCCGAATCTTTATAAGGGTTCACCGACTTAGCCATGGCATTAATTTGGGTGCAAAAATACGCAAAATAGAGCCATTAGTGATGTTGCAAAGCTGTTAATCTTGGATGCAGATTTGCAGATTTTCTGTAAATTTGCCCCGCACGCTTTTCGTAGCCTATGAAGATTATAGTAGCCGGTGCCGGCGAGGTTGGCTTCCATTTAGCTAAACTGCTTTCCTTTGAATCGCAAGACATTACTTTAATTGATACTGACCGTACCAGTTTGCAGTATGCAGATACGCATTTGGATATTCGGGTGGTTAAAGGAGATGCAACCTCTATTTCGGTGCTTAAAGATGCAGATGTTGCCAATACAGAATTGGTGATCGGGGTTACCTCCAGCGAGACCACGAACATTACCGTTTGTGTTCTGGCTAAACAATTGGGGGCAAAACGTACTATTGCGCGTATATCCAATTCAGAATTCATTGAAAACAAAGACGAGATCGGTTTTACCCATTTGGGTATAGACGAATTGATCTCACCAGAATCCTTGGCCGCCAGTGAAATCGGTTTGCTGCTCAACCAAAGTGGATTCAATGACACTTATGAGTTTGAAGATGGCGCTTTGACCATGGTTGGATTGATTCTTTCCAGAACCTCTTCCATAGTGGGTAAAAGCGTTCGTGATCTGGCAGACGTAAGCGAGAAGTACAGCTATGTACCTATTGCCATTCAGCGCAGCGGGACACAGTACACCATCATTCCACGGGGAGATACACAATTCCGAGAAGGAGATCAGGTTTATTTTGTTACCGTAAAAGAAGGCTTAGAAAGCATTTATACCATGGTTGGAAAGGTCAAAGAAGACCTGAAGAATGTGATGATCTTGGGCGGAAGTAATATCGGCTTTAAAACAGCCAGAGACCTTTGCGCAAGTAAGTTCAAGGTTAAACTTATTGAAGCTAACAAAGACAAGGCCTTTGAAATTGCCGATGATGTACCAAGCTGTTTGGTGATCAACGGAGATGGCCGCAACGTAGAATTGTTGGAGGAAGAGGCGATCTCAGATATGGACGCCTTTGTTTCCGTGACAGGAAATTCAGAGACCAACATCATGAGCTGTTTGGTGGCCAAGTCCCGCGGAGTAAAGAAAACCATTGCATTAGTGGAGAATATGGATTACTTCCAACTCTCGCAGTCCATTGGGATCAATACTTTGATCAATAAAAAATTATTGGCGGCCAACACCATCTTTAGATATATCAGAAAAGGTGAGGTAGTTGCCATTACCAAGCTCAACAATATGAATGTGGAGCTTTTGGAATTCATTGTACATACCGATAGTGCCGTTTGTAATAAGGTGATTCGCGAGTTGGATTTCCCGAGATCTGCCATTATTGGTGGGATCATTCGCGACGGTCAAGGGATCATTGCCTTAGGAGATTTTGAGATCAAGGAAGGCGATCGCGTAGTGGTATGTTGTTTGCCGCAAGCGCTTGAAAAAGTTGAAAAACTCTTTGTCTGATGATCTCTTCTTTAATCAGACTTAATTTTAAACTCATTTTTCACCTCATGGGATTGTTGTTGCTTTGCAACGGTGGTTTTATGTGGATCTCTGCAATAGTCAGCTATGGCTATGGAGATGGAGCAACAGAAGGCATTTTATTGGCCGGACTGATCACCAATTTATTGGGAGGTCTTTTTATGTACGCCACGGCCAAGCACCGCAAAGAATTGCAAAAAAGAGAGGGGTATCTCATTGTGACCTTTGGTTGGTTATTTATGTCTATTACTGGGAGTTTGCCGTATGTTCTGAGTGATGCCATTCCGGTTTTCAGTGACGCATTCTTTGAGACCATTAGCGGATACACCACCACGGGCGCAACGATTCTCCAAGATATTGAGGTCATGCCTGAGGGTATTCTGCTTTGGCGCAGCATCACCCACTGGATAGGAGGTATGGGGATTATTGTATTGGCCATTGCCATTTTACCACTTTTGGGTATAGGGGGAATGCAGCTATTTGCTGCGGAGGCTCCTGGGCCAGGAGGAGATAAACTCCACCCGCGGATCACCGATACTGCTAAACGCCTTTGGTTGATCTATGTTGGATATACCGTGGCGGAGACCATCTTGCTTTCTGTGGCTGGAATGTCTGTATTTGATGCAGTGAACCACTCCTTGAGTACCTTGAGTACCGGTGGTTTTTCTACCAAAAACGCCAGTGTGGCTTACTGGAATGATACACCAATCATTCAATACATTATCATAGTATTTATGTTCTTTGCAGGGACCAATTTTGTCTTGAGTTACTTTGCCTTTAAGCGTAAGTTCAGACGAATCTTTGAGGACGATGAATTCAAATACTATTTAATCGGGATCGCTTCTTTGACCGTGATCTCTGCCTTGATCATTTATTTTCAAGCGGATCTCAGTACAAGTACCGTTGCGCATCCTCAGGTGCTCGGTGCGGGTGAATCTGCCATTAGACACAGTTTGTTTCAAGTCTTAGCGGTGGTTACTACTACTGGTTTTGTCACTGCGGACTTTACTGCTTGGACGCCCTTTTTAACCCTCTTTTTCTTTGGACTGATGTTCTTAGGAGGAAGCAGTGGGTCTACCTCCGGAGGAATCAAGATCGTGCGTCACATCATCATGATCAAAAACGGGATCATGGAATTTAGAAGAACCCTGCATCCCAACGCCATCTTACCGGTACGTTATAATCAAAAGGCCGTACAACAACCGATTGTTTTCAACATCTTGGCATTCTTCATTCTGTACATGTTGAGTTTTATTATTGGAACCTTGGTGTTCTCTTGGTTGGGATTGGATTTTAAAACGGCCCTAGGTGGTGCTGCTTCTACACTGGGTAATGTAGGGCCAGCATTAGGAGATCTCGGCCCGGTAGAAAATTATGCCTCATTGCCAACCGCTAGTAAGTGGTGGGCTTCTTTCTTGATGCTTATTGGCCGATTGGAACTCTTTACGGTGCTGATCTTGTTTACGCCGTTTTTCTGGAAAAATCGCTAACGGTCATCGAGTGGCGCCACGAGGTGGCGTTGTATCGAGATGACATTTAAAAAAAGTGCTGCAACTTCCAGCGCGGCAGGCCGTTTACCTTCGCCAAATGTCCACAGGACACTTGGTCTTTTCAAGACTTCACTTCGGCAATCTCACTCAAACATCCACTGGATGTTTGGTTTTTTCAAAACATCGTTCGGTAATGGAAAAATCGATAATTCAGGCCTTCTGCTTACCCGGATAACTCGCTGAAGTAATTAAAGGAATTATAACTGAGCACAAGCCGCACACTGTCCCGTGAGTAGGAGCTGGGCGTATTCCACTTTATGGTTGGACAGCTCAGGAATATTGAAATCAGCGGAAAGGCATTCTGTTTTACCACAGTCTCTACATTGAAAGTGCGGATGACGGTCATTGTGGTGCTCTTTAGAACATCCTTGGCATTTTGCATACCATTTAACGCCATCAAACCCTTGAAAAGAATGTAATAATCCTTGGCTTTCTAATCGGTCTAAGATTCTGTAAACCGTGGTTTTGTTCATGGAGTGCGCCAGTTCTTTGACAAGGTTTGCACTGGAGAGGGCTACTTCAGTGTTTTCAAAGATGGTCAAAAGGGTTTGAACGGATTTTGTTTTTCTTACAATTCCCATAACACAAATTTAATGCAACTAAGTTGCATTAGCAATTAATTTCCTAGCTTTGTGCTTCAAAATTCAATCGCTATGCAAAAGAAACTACCGGTAACCGTATTGAGCGGATTTTTAGGAGCAGGAAAGACCACCTTACTCAATCACGTTCTCCACAATAAAGAGGGATTAAAGGTAGCGGTTATTGTCAACGACATGAGTGAACTGGATGTCGATGGCGAGTTGATTGGAACCACCAGTGTAGTGGAAGAGGACAGTAGCATCATGGAATCCATTTCTTCTTGTGCACTTAGCAGTAAGCAAGGAATCA
>NZ_JABSPU010000042.1:0-2679 GCF_013214815.1 Gilvibacter sp. | reverse complement strand
TGATGCAGCACTTGTCAAAAACGAGAATACGCTTTCAAGATCTCAGGAGAAGCTAGTAGAGATGAGTAATGCGTGTATTTGTTGCACGTTGCGGGAAGATCTTATGATTGAAGTGGAGCGACTGGCCAAAGAAAATCGCTTTGACTATCTCTTGATTGAAAGTACGGGCATCAGTGAGCCGGTTCCGGTAGCGCAGACATTCTCTTTTGTTGATGAAGACAACAATATTGACCTGTCTAAATTCAGTTATGTGGATACTATGGTGACGGTGGTTGACGCCTTTAATTTCTTTAAGGATTTTGGCAGCCCAGAGTTGTTGATCGATCGTGCGTTAACTGATATTGAGGGAGATTACCGAACCATTGTCAACTTACTTACGGATCAAGTGGAATTTGCCAATGTGATCATTCTCAATAAGGCAGATTTAGTCTCCGAAGACCATATGGGATTGCTGAAAGCGGCGATTCATAAATTGAATCCATCCGCACGAATCATTGAATCGACCTTTTCTCAAGTAGCTCCGAATGAAATCCTGAATACAGGACTTTTTGATTTTGAAACTGCCGAGCAAAGCGCGGGTTGGATTGAAGAACTGAACAAAGATGAACACACTCCAGAAACCGAGGAGTACGGAATAGCCTCCTTTGTATATCGCGCCAAAAATCCCTTTCATCCTGAGCGATTTTGGAATTATGTCCAGCACCAGTTCCCTGTGAATATTATTCGTAGTAAAGGGTTGTTTTGGCTGGCTTCCAGACCGGGACAGGCTATGGTGTGGAGCCAAGCGGGAGGTTCTTTACGTGCAGATAGTGCCGGGGTTTGGTGGAGTAGCATGCCCTTTGAGCAGCGCATTGAGTATTTGGCCTTTGTGGATAATCAACAGGAAATTGAACAGGATTGGGATCTCACATTCGGAGATCGAAAGAATGAATTGGTCCTGATTGGTCAAAATATGAATGAAGCTCAAATAATCTCAGAACTCGATGCATGTCTTGCAACCGATCAAGAATTGGCACAGAGAGATTGGCAACGCGGCTATGAGGATAATTGGCCGGTTCAGCGCGCCTATCCAATTGCGGAGTAGTTAGATTTTTCCAGAACTAAATCTTCAATCGTTTTGTAGGGAATCATCAGTACTTTCTTTACTGCGGATGCAGATGATCTGTTCTTCGGAATAATCAAATTTATCGCCTTAGGTTTAATTTTCGCAGTTGCCCTTCGATTACCCAAAGGGAATGATTAGTATCCTGATTATTGCATGGTGTTACCGCAGGATTACTACCAGAAGAAAAGGATTCTGTAATTTAGCTTTTACAGACACAGAATCGCATCATGTCAGAGACTAATCAACCCATAAATCCAGATTACCAAAGCCGATTGAATCGCGTTTTTGATTATATCGATGAGAACTTGGGTGGCGATCTGTCCTTAGAGCGCATTGCGGAAGTGGCCTATTTTTCACCCTATCATTTTCACCGCATCTTTAAATTCATCACAGAAGAAACTTTGAATGAATACGTGATTCGCAGACGCTTGACCAAGGCTGCGGATGAACTGTTGCATCGAGATATAACAGCCTCAGAATTGGCTCAGAAATACGGTTTTAGCGAGGTGTCTTCTTTTTCTCGGGCGTTCAAAAAATACTTTGAGGTTTCTCCGACAGAATTCAAAAAACAGAACCCAAACAGATTTAGCAAGATAAGTCAACTCCTGCGCAAGAATGGTCAAGCCTATCCTAACGTGGAGCAATACCTTAGCATCATTAAGAATCATAAAAACTGGATTACTATGAATGCTACTATTGAGGTAAAACAAATGCCACTACTACAAACTGCTTACGTAAGTTGCAAAGGCTTGCAAAACTTAGAAACGGCCTATGGGCAGCTCATGCAATGGGCCGCACCCAAAGGGCTGATGAATGATCAAACCAAACTGGCTACAGTCTTTCACGATAGCTTTAAGTTTACTGCTCCTGCTGAGGTTAGAATGAGCGCATCCATTCTTCTAAATTCAGATGAAAAACCAGCGGGCGTTGTTAGTTTAAGAACACTAGAACCTGGAAAATGTATAGTCGGTAGCTTTGAGATTGGTTTGGATGAGTTTGAAAAATCTTGGACCGGTCTTTTTGTGTGGATGAATGAGCAGGGCTATCACAAGAACGATCAAGAGCCCTTTGAGATCTACCACAACGATTTTAAACAACATCCGGAGCAAAAGTGCATCGTTGATCTGTGTATACCTGTGGATTAATGTTTAATTTTATAGGGCGATTTTGAACCGCGTAAAAACTAGAGATTCGAGATTACCACAGCTAAAAATTGAATATTAAATTATGGACTATTCGGGCAAGAAAGTACTGATCACGGGAGGCTCCAGAGGCATTGGTAAAGCTACTGCCTTAGCCTTTGCTGCTAAAGGTGCTCAAGTTGGTGTCAATTACAAAAGCAATCGAGAAGCGGCTGAGCAAACCTTAGCGGAATTACCGGGTAAGGGTCACCAGCTCTTTGCTTGTGATATCAGTCAAAAAGCAGGTCCGCAGCAGTTGATCTCAGATTTTGTCGCCCATTATGGACAGTTGGATATTCTTGTAAATAATGCTGGTATTTCAATTTTTCACAATGTGGAAGATACTTTTGATCATTGGAATGAAGCCTGGCAAAAGCTCATACAAATGAACGT